>CAZAKB010000012.1:24460-29585 GCA_964485475.1 uncultured bacterium | reverse complement strand
CTGTCGTTTTTTGTCTAATATGCAGTTAGCAACAAAGGATGACAATCCATTGACAGCAACATCATTACTTCCGGATCTTTTTTTAAGACCTCCTTTTAAGACCCTGACTACTTCAAAAACTTTCAAAATCAAACGAAAATATCTCCGATTCAGTTATCATATTTTCCTGATTGCTTCAGTTTGTTTTTACAGTTATCTCAACGCTGCAGACCTTACTATTCGTGTGGGTGTTTACGATAATCCTCCAAAGGTGTTTATCCGCGAATCAGGAAATGCTGATGGCTTTTTTATTGATTTGCTGGAGGAAATTTCCAGCGGGGAGCAATGGACCTTAGACTTTATTCCCGGGACTTGGGAACAATGTATGGAGCGGTTAAAAACCGGAGAAATTGATCTGCTACCCGATGTAGCCATTTCTGATGAAAGAATGAGTGATTTCAGTTTCAGTGATGAAACGGTATTGACCAACTGGGCCCAGGTCTATTTGCCAAAAGGCTCTGGGATTGAGACGATACTGGACATGGACGGCAAACGCCTCGCGGTTTTAAATGGTGATTACTCTTATTCTGAATTTGCCAAAGATCTATACATTTTTGAGGTTCAGTGCCAATTTATTGAATATGAAAATTTCGAGGATGTCTTCGAGTCAATTTCATCCGGTGCAGCGGATGCCGGACTGATCAGTCGGCTCTATGGTTTGCAGGCTGAAGAAAACTATCCGGTAATAAAAAGCGCTATTATCTGCTGTCCCGCAGATCTTCGATTTGCAGTCCGAAAAGACCGGCACGATGTTCTTCTAAAAAATATCGATAAACGACTGGGAGAATGGAAAGCAGACTACAGTTCGATATATTACGTATCCCTCGATAAGTGGCTGGGAATCGTTCCCCAGGGGGATGATCAGACAAACTGGATGCTGGTTACCGTTCTATCCGTTCTGGGAATATTGCTGGTATTAATTATCGTCATCCTCGGGAAAAAATATAAAGTCAAGTCTCTAAAGCTGGTTACTAATTATCGGGACCTGTATCAGAATGCGCCGGTCGCTTATTTTTCGGTTGGAACGGACGGTCGGATTCTCCGTTGTAACAAAACGGCAGCACACTTAATCGGGTATAAGCACCCAAGTAGGGTCATTGGTTTACCCATTCTGAATTTTTATGCAGACACAGTGTGGGGAAAAGAAAAAGCCCGGCAAAACTTCCAGCGCTTTTTAAAAGGCGAAGAGATTATCGATGAACTTCAGATGCAGCGAAAAGACGATTCTGTGTTCTGGGTAAAAGTTTTTATTAATGCGGTATATGACAAACATAACCAAATTATTGAGAGTCGATCAACTGTTATTGACATTAGCGACCGAAAAGATGCCGAATCATCTCTTGTGGAAAGTGAAGAACGATTCAGACTGGCATTTGATAATGTTCCGGATGTTGTAGCCATTTATGATCACGATCTCAGAATACAGTACATCAATACCGCGACGATCCAAATAACTGGCCGATTGCCATCGGATTTTATCGGAAAACGGGATGATGAAATCTGGCCACCGGAAGTGTATAAAAGTTACTTGCCATCACTACAGAAAGCATTCGAGACAGGAACGATTCAATTGGTAGAAAGCGAACTATCCTTACAGGAAGGTGGTAACCGCAATTTACGAATCACCTGTATTCCGGTAATCGTTGAAAACGGGGCAGTACGTGAAGTTCTGGGCATTACACATGATGACACTGAACGGAAAAGAGCGGAAGAAGCTTTGCGCGCCAGCGAGACACTGTTTCGCACCTCCTTTGAAAATGCCACTGCCGGAGTTTGTATTGTTGGTGTGGATGGGAAATTTTTAAAGGTCAATCGCGTATTATATAATCTCCTGGGCTACAGTAGCGCAGAACTTTCTCAATTAACGTTCAATGATATTACTCTTAATGAAGATAAAAATATCGGCTCGTCGTTTGTAAAACAGGCGCTCGCTGGTAAGAAAGATACTACCAGTTTTGAAAAACGTTACGTTCATAAAAGCGGAAGGATTATCTGGGCATTTGTATCAAGCGCCGTGATCCGTGACCAGACTGCCACAGTCCAATATTTCATCACCCATATTCAGGATATCACAGAGCAGAAACAGGCAGAACAACAACTTCAGACTCTCAACATTGTTTTACAGACCCTGTCTATGTGTAACAGCATCGTCGTAAGGGCCACTGATGAAAGCAGTCTCATCCGGGATATTTGCCATATAATAGTGGAACAGGGCGGTTATCGAATGGCCTGGGTCGGATTCAAACAGGATGATTCGGTGAAATCGGTAGTCCCGGCCGGCAGCTGGGGATTTGAAGATGATTATCTGGAAAAAATACAAATCAGTTGGGCGGATAATGCACTGGGACAGGGTCCCACCGGAAGCGCCATACGCACCGGGCAACAGGTGATCTGTACAGATATTCAGGAAGATCCAAAATTTGCCCAGTGGCGAAAAGACGCCGTCAAAAGAGGGTACAAATCATCAACAGCCCTGCCGATACAATATGAGGGTAAAAATGTTGGTGCCCTCAATATCTACTCCGACCGTAAGGCAGCCTTTTCTGTTGATGAATCACAATTATTAACCGAGCTGGCCAACAATCTGGCGATCGGAATCGGCTCGCTCCGCAATGCCCGGAAGATTCAGGAGCATGAAAAACATCTTGAAGACCTGGTTAGAATACGTACCCATGAACTGGAGACCGCTAACGAGCGTCTGATGGAACTCGATCAGTTGAAATCCATTTTTCTTGCCAGCATGAGTCATGAATTGCGTACGCCACTGAATTCCATTATCGGCTTTACCGGGATTCTGCTTATGGAACTGGCTGGCGAACTTAATGAAGAGCAGAAAAAACAGCTGCTGATGGTGAAAACCAGTTCCGCCCACCTTTTAAGCTTGATCAATGACATTCTCGATATTTCAAAAATCGAAGCCGGGAAATCTGATTTGTCAATTGAAACATTCCAACTATCAGAAATCGTTTCGGAAGTCGTTGGTAGTATTCAGAATGCAGCCGAAGAAAAGGGGCTGCAACTGCGTATCGGATCAATTTCTGATATGACGATCACCAGTGACAACCGGCGTTTCAAGCAGATATTAGTCAACCTCCTGAGTAACGCTATTAAATATACCGATAAAGGATCCGTACACCTTTCAGTTGCTCCCAATAAAAAAACCATTACTGTCACAGTTAAAGACACCGGGATTGGTATTAAAAGTGAAGATTTATCACGCCTGTTTCAACCATTTCAGCAGATCGATGCAACCCTAACCAAAAAACAGGATGGCACCGGACTGGGACTTTATTTGTGCCAAAAACTCGTCACCTTGCTGGGGGGTAAGATTCGTGCAAAAAGTGAATACGGAAAAGGTAGCACGTTCACGTTCACAATTCCAACTAAGATTAAAAAGGAATCACCATGAAAACAATCCTGGTTGTGGAAGACAATGAAAAAAATCTTTACCTGATGCGCTATATACTGGAAAAGAACCATTATATAGTTTGGGAAGCCAGAAATGCACAGGAGGTTTTGGAAATGATCAGTAAAGACGAGAAACCAGAAGCAATCCTGATGGACATTCAGTTGCCGGACATTAACGGCTTCGAACTGACCCGACGCATCCGTGAGTCCGACTGGGACGGCACAATACCCATTGTCGCGTTAACATCCTATGCCATGACCGGTGACCGCGAAAAGGCCCTGGACGCGGGCTGCACTGGCTATATCGAAAAACCCATTGATCCGGAAACCATTATCCATGAAATTGAACAGTACCTGTAACCCGGACGTCTTCATCCGGATTATATTGAAACCGCAGCTGGAGCTGCGGGATACAGATAGTTGTGACCCGGACATCCTTGTCCGGAATTTAGGCATACGGAACTGGAATTCCGCGTTACAATTTTTGTGGCTGGAGCCACGGGACACACATAATAGAAGGTTAGACTATGAACATCCTGATCGTTGATGACAAAAAGGAAAACCGCTATCTCCTGGAATCGCTTTTAAAGGGAAGTGGTTACCAAACGTACAGCGCGACTAATGGGAATGAAGCGTTGGGTATTTTGGATAGTCAGAAAATTGGTTTAATCATTTCCGACATAATGATGCCGGAAATGGATGGGTTCCAATTCTGTAAAAATGTCAAATCATCTAAAATATTCAGTCCGATTCCGTTTATTTTTTATACGGCTACCTTTACGTCTCGGCAGGATGAAATATTGGCCTTGAAGCTCGGAGCCTCTAAGTTTATCAGGAAACCTATGGAACCTGATAAATTCATCGACGTCATCAACGGTATTTTAAAATCTAAAGAGACGGGCCATCTGGAACCGGGTAAACCAAAGTATAAAGAAGAGACTGAAATCCTGAAATTATACAACGAGCGGCTGATAAAGAAACTGGAACATAAAATCGACGAGCTGAAAGATAGTGAACTCCACTACCGGACGATCTTCGAATCCACCGGTACAGCTACCCTGATTGTCAATAAAGATACTAGCATTGCAATGGCAAATCACGAAGTGCTACCTGTTACCGGTTACACGACGGAAGAGATCACAGATCATAAATGGACTGAATTTATAGCGCCCGAAAGTCTGCAGCTGATGCTGAAATATCACAAGCTCCGGCGACAAGAATCCGGCCAAGCGCCCAAGAAATATGAGGTCAGATTGATCAATAAAGCCGGTCAATCCAGGTTTGCCTTATTGGACATCAAAATGATTCCGGATACAACCCAGAGCGTGATCTCGATCCTGGATATTACCGATCGCAAAGATGCTGAGGAGCAATACCGTTCACTATTCAATAATGTGCCAGTCGGTGTGTTTCGCTCCACGCCCGATGGAAAAGTGATTTCGGCGAACCCAACTATGGTAAAGATTTATGGATTCGACTCCGTTGAGGAACTTATAAAACGGCAGGCAGAGGATTTTTATTATGATAAACAAGATCGAAAGATCATGCTTGCTGAACTGGAAAAACAATATCATCTGATTAATTATCAAACCCGGGAGTACCGGAAAGACGGATCGGAAATCTGGGTCACGACCAGCTATAAGGCTATCCGTAACCCTAATGGCAAGATCGAATTTAT
>CAZAKB010000012.1:0-24360 GCA_964485475.1 uncultured bacterium | reverse complement strand
CAGCGCGAAAGAGAGTACCTGAAGCTGTTTACGGCAATGGAACAGAGCCCCATCTCCGTTATCATCACTGATACGAATGGAAAGATAGAATATGTCAATCCCCGCTTCCTTGATTTGACCGGCTACAGCTCCGCCGATGTTATCGGGAAAAATCCACGCATATTAAGCACCGGGCACACATCCAACGATGACTATGCCAAAATGTGGGAAACGATTCTGGCGGGTCAAAACTGGCGCGGCGAATTCCTAAACCGGAAGAAAAACGGCGAGCTCTACTGGGAGGACGCCACGATCGGACCGATTAAAAACGAAACCGGCGAGATTACTCATTTCATAGGCCTGAAAGTGAATATTACTCCCCGTAAAAAAATCATGGCTGAACTCGAGGGTGTTCATCAGATTTACCATCAAACTATTGAAAATGCCCGGGGTGTGCCGTACAAGTTTTCATATCAGACCGGTTCCTATGAATTTGTGAGTAATAATATTGAAGATTTGGTAGGATTAAAGCCACAGGATTTTACGCCAGAAACCATGAGTCGGCTGATTCAATCACATGTCATCACCGATCCCGATGCGAGAATAACCGATCCTGTGGAATATGGCCGCGCTTTCCGTAATGGGAAAATTCCGCATTACCAGATGGACATTGAATTTCATTTAGATAACGGCGAGCATAAATGGGTCAGTGATTTCTCGACGCCAGTCACTGATAAAGAGACCGGTAAAGTGATCGGTTCAATGGGCATACTGATGGATATCACCGACCGGAAGAAATCAGAGGAAAATATTCTTTATCAAGCCAACCTACTCCAGAGTGTTACCGACGCTATTATCTCGACTGACAGGGATTTTATGATTACATCCTGGAATACATCGGCTAAAATCATTTACGGCTGGAAAGCAGAAGAAGTGATTGGTAAGAATTTTCGCGACATCGTCAAACCGGAATATTCTTATTCAAGCCGGGAAGAATTTAACAAGAAATTTACAGAAGATGGATTCTGGTCGGGTGAAATGGTTCATCATTATAAAGATGGTCATCCGATAAGTGTCTACAGTAACGTATCGGATATCAAAGACAGTAACGGTATCAGTATCGGCCGGGTATCGGTAAACCACGATATCAGTGCTCAGAAGAAAGCCGAGGAAGAGAAAACAGCCCTTGAAGACCAGCTGCTACAATCCCAGAAGATGGAAGCAATCGGTACCCTGGCTGGTGGCGTGGCTCACGATTTTAATAACCTGTTGACGATCATTCAGGGGCATGCCCAGCTATTGATGATGGACCTGACCGAGAGCGATCCCAATTATCGTGAGTTACGGCAAATTGTAAACGCATCGACCCGGGCGGCGAACTTGACCCGGCAACTGCTGCTTTTCAGCCGCAAGGAAGCGATGGAATTTAAATCGATCAATCTGAACCAGACGGTTGGGAATCTTCAAAGAATGCTGCAGCGGTTGATTGGTGAAGATATCCAGATTGATACCTTCCTTGGTGACGATCCCTGGCAGGTGAACGCTGACGAAGGCAACCTGGAACAGGTTATCATGAATATTGCCGTCAATGCCCGGGATGCTATGCCTCATGGCGGGAAAGTGACTATCAAAACCGAAAACATTGTCTTAAGTAAAGCGGAAAGCAAAATCATCAGCGAATCCTACAGTGGCCGGTTTGTCCGTCTCTCAATCGAAGATACCGGGACGGGAATTTCACCGGAAATCATTGACAAGATTTTTGAACCTTTTTACAGTACCAAGGAAGTTGGCAAGGGCACCGGTCTGGGATTATCTGTCGTTTACGGCATTGTTAAAAAACATGGTGGCTGGATCAATGTCTACAGTGAATCGGGACTGGGAACCATCTTTAATATCTATCTGCCTGCGATAGAGTCAAGGGATCAGAAGGCGGAAAAAAAGATAAGCGGCTTCCAGGATTTGACCGGTCAGGGCGAACGAATCTTAGTCATCGAAGATGAAGAGGGAGTCCGTAATTTCGCGGTCGCGGCTTTGCGTCAAAATGGCTATCTCACTTTTGAAGCAGAAAATGCAGCCGGGGCGCTTGAGACATTTAAAAACGAAAAAGGGCGTTTTGATTTGATTTTATCCGATGTGGTGCTACCTGATAAAAACGGTTTTAAAGTGGTTGGGGAACTGCTGGCGATTCATGGAAATATTCCGGTGATTATGTGCAGCGGGTACACGGAAGAACGGATTAAACAGTCGATTATTAAGGAAAAGGGATTCAGATTTCTCCAAAAACCCTATTCTGTAAGACCATTGTTAGAGATGGTGAAAGATACAATCAGGCAAATATAAATAAAAAAGTCGGGTACCCCGACTGTCCGGGATGTCCGGTATTTATTGTAATTTGCCTATTGGGCAAATGTCGTTCGCTGCGAAGGTTTCTTATTGTTTTATTTTAACGTATAAACAGGACTTTTTTTGATTGGATTTGAGTTTCAGTTTTTAGTAAACAAAAATATACACCACTGGGTACAAGTTTTCCATTCCGGTCGCAACCGTTCCATTGGATTTCATATAATCCGGCAGATTTTCTATCGTTTAGCAATTGAGTGATCTGCTCTCCCCGTAAATTATAGATAAGCACCAATACATCGGTTTCATTGATTAAATTATAGGTAATAGTAGTGATTGGATTGAATGGATTGGGATAATTACTAAGGTGAAACCTGTTTTCGATGTGAGTGTCATTTAAAATACCGACCGTATATTGATCGTATTTTATCGTCAGATAATCCCATCCGGAACCATTTCCAATACTTGTTGCTGCGACAATAATATCTCCATAGATATCAAAGGAAATATGTTTACCATAACTGGATAATCCCAATGAATCACTATATGAAACTGCCCAAATCTTGTTGCTATCTTTATCATATTTAATAGTGACACAGGTATCATATCCAGTCGATCCATGCTTTGATCCGCCTGTAATATAAATATTGTTAAGGGGATCACTTATTAATGAGAAAGCAAAATCACGTGTGTTTCCGGGCCCATTATATTGAACGGCCCACAATTCATTTCCCGATGAATCATATTTAATTGTTTGAATATTGAAGTCTTCGTCCGCTTTGTATGAATATCCGGTAATGATAATATTGTCATCTGTATCGACTGTGATATCTCTCGCAATATCTGTGCCGTATGGCCCATTATAAATTCTGGTCCACAATCTATCGCCATTTTCTGAATATTTTATAACGATGTATCCGGCTATATTATATTCCACCGTTGCACCGATAATAATATTTCCTTGCTTATCAAATTGCACTTTAAACGGATAATCATTGGATTCCGATCTGGCACTGTACATTCTTCGCCACAACTCGTTTCCACCGGAATCCAATTTAACTGTGATAATATCACTTAATACAAACTCATCTTCCCATACCTGATTATGGGTTTGTCCGATAATATATACATTTCCTTGCTGATCAATTTGCATATCAACCAGTTCATCGCCATAGATTGAATCTTGCCGGATTGTTGTTGACCAAAGTGTCAATCCTGCTGTGGAATATTTTTTGATAAGAATCTCTGATCCGTAACCAGTGGCTTTATTAAATCCGACATATATATCGCCAAAATTATCAACCCGGATACATCTCCCGCTTGCGCTGTCCTGTTCAATATTCCACATCAATGTACCATCATTAGCATATTTGATTGTCATGGCACTATAATATGAAATTCCGGTAGCGTAAATATTGCCCAATTCATCAACTGCAAGATCGTAAATTTCATCCCACGACGATATTTCACCATCAAACCGCAAAACCAAATCTTCATCGCCAGAAGGAGAATACTTCACAATACAGAAATCTTGATTAGTATCCACACCAGTACTGCGACCGGCAACATATATATTGGCTTGATTATCAACCATCATTGTCGTCAATAAATCAATGTCATTCGCTGGCCCGTTATATCTTCGACTCCATTGTTCAACAACTTGGGCGGGTAGTTTGCACATTATTGAACTGAGTATAAACAACAGAACAAATCTTGATACAACTTTTCGCATTTTAAGTATACCTTTGCAAAAGATTAGTGTTTTTTTAATACTAATGCAAATAATTTGTAAAGAATATCGATTTAATTAACAAATAAAATGTATACCCATGATTCGGAATAAACTTTTCGGATGTTAGTAGCGGACTAGTTAAAAAAAGCCCGGCAGCAATACCGGGCTTTAAATGTTCAAAATAGATTGTTTATCGTTTACCCAGGGCCAGGATTTTATCATTCAGGAAAGTAATATGGCGCATCTCTTCCTTGATAATCGTATTGATCTGCTCTTTTCCCAGATCTTCCGGGATCAATTCCTGGATGCCGTAATAAAACACAATTGAGTCTTTTTCCAGGCCAATCGCGTATCTCAGAATCTCCTCCAAGCTGTGATTGCTTGATAAGTATTCCGAAGGATCGGCATTCAGATCAAAGACAACCCCGTCCGCAAAAGAGCGGAGATACTGGACCGCACTGGCATCGGGATCGAGTGGACCCTGTCCCAGTTTTTGATCCACAATTTGTTCCTTCAAATAGGCAAAAACCCGTTCGTGTTTCTGCTCCATATCGACTAAATCCAGCAATAGCAATTTGTAATTCTGGTCAGTTACCTGGCTTGCCGCCTTGCCATAGAATTTAGCACCATTGTGCTCGATTCGTTCGGCAAGTTCGAAAATTTCTTCAAGACTGAATTGAAATGACATAATGTTTATACTCCTTGTGCGGGCGGCGGTGTAAAGACACGCTGACCGAGCTCACGATCCAGCATAAACAAACCATTGGCAGAGTCGCCAATACGTTTCAGCATCTGAACGACCTTACCGACGTTGTCTTCTTCTTCAACCTGCTCGGAGACAAACCAGTCCAGCATGACTTTTGCCGGATAATCATTCACTTCAATGGCCACTTTCATCAGGCCGTTAATTTTGCTGGTAATAAATTCTTCGTGGGCCAAGGCGTCCTGAAACGCCTCCAGTGGGGAAGCCCACTTCGTTTTGAGAATTTCCAGATTCTGAAGCTCAACCTTGCCCGCTCGTCCGCCGATGAAATCGAAAAATTTACTGGCGTGTAACATCTCTTCCTGGGTCTGAGCGGTCATCCACTGCGCCATTCCATCAAGGCCTTCGGCGACAAAATAGGAGACCATGGAGTAATAGATATAAGCCGATTCCAGTTCGTGTTTGATCTGATCGTTTATCAGTTTATAAAGCTTCTCATTCAGTTTCATAGTTTTCCTTTCCATAGTCCATGAATATTGCAGTATTCCCTGGCTTTAACGTCTTTTGCTTCGATCTGAAATACTGCTTCAGGAGCATCGTTCGGGCTTAAAAATTGTTTATAGGATTTTCCATCAGCGATCAGCTCGATCCATTCAATAAAATGAGCATCCAGCATCGGATGAAGTGTGCTGCCGACGGTCACTTTGTAACCGCCCTTGATTTTTTCAATAACCGGTACGTGCTTTTCAGTGGCTGAATCCGCCGTTTTTTCGTCCTGCAATTTCATCGGCTGACCACAGCAAACCAGTGTTCCGCCGCCGGCGTGCAATACATCGACAATATTGCCACAGACTTCACATTTGTAGACTTGCATTTTTTCAATCATTGTATCCTCCTCTTGGTTTTTAATATTAGATAGATGATTTTGATTGGAGTTACACTGTATTCATTCTAAAATCGAACAAATTACCAGTCTGTATGCGGTTTATCATTAGTACTCCGGAAAACAATATACAAAATTTGCTCATTAAAGTCTAAAATCTTTGATGAGTGGAATGAATTTATTCTTGGAAAAACTCAGTGATCGTTTATATTCAGGAATTAGTGATGAACAATTTCCAGCAGGGTGAATGAATATGACGAAACATACTAATACAGACCAAAATGAAAA
Organism: uncultured bacterium; assembly: GCA_964485475.1. Classification (GTDB taxonomy): domain Bacteria; phylum Fidelibacterota; class UBA2242; order UBA2242; family UBA2242; genus B118-G9. The sequence continues at coordinate 18,435 of CAZAKB010000012.1, read as the reverse complement.
CAGTGTATTTACCGATCTGAAATCCCATATTGACAAAGCCAGGCAGGTACAAGAAGGTTGGGCGGTACGCCCGGTCAAAGAACGGGTACAAACTGTTCGCAGAATTCGTCAATTTATTGTGGATAACAGTCAACAGATCGCCAAAACCATCAGCCGGGAAAACGGAAAGGTGCTGGTTGATTCACTGGCTGCTGAAGTCTTACCGGCGGCGATGGCCGTTTCCTATTATTGTAAAAGGGCAGAAGGGTTTCTAAAACCCGAGAAAATCAAAGCGGGATCTTTGGTGCTATCCTATAAACGCAGTAAACTCTACCGGGGCCCCTATGGCGTTGTCGGGATTATTTCACCTTGGAATTATCCCTTTTCAATTCCCTTTTCGGAAGTGATCATGGCGTTGCTGGCCGGGAATGCTGTAATTTTAAAGACGGCTAGCAATATGCCGGCGGTCAGTGATTTGCTGGTAAAATGCATCGATTCTGCCGGGCTGCCGGAAGGATTGTTTCACTATATTAATTTACCCGGGCGGGTTGCCGGTGATGCATTTCTGGAAAGCGGAATCGATAAACTGTTTTTTACGGGTTCTGTTGAAACGGGCAAGTACCTGATGAAGAAAGCATCGGAAACACTGACGCCGCTTGTGCTTGAGCTGGGTGGAAATGATGCCATGATTGTCTGTAAAGACGCGGATTTGGACAGAGCCGCTGCCGGGGCAATTTGGGCCGGTTTTTCCAGTGCCGGTCAATCCTGTGGCGGAGTGGAACGCCTGTACGTGGCCGAAGAAGTCTATAGTGATTTTCTGTCGAAATTGAAAGCACAGATAGAGACGATAACGGTTGAAACGGAGGATGAATATGGTCTGGAACTTGGTGCATTGACGACTGCAAAACAGTTGGAACATATTCGAAATCATGTGAACGAGGCTGTGGAAAATGGGGCTGTCATTGCAGTCCAATCAAAAATCCCGGATCATGAAAATGGATTTTATTATCCGGCAACAGTTCTAACAAACGTCAATCATGAAATGGCTGTCATGAAAGATGAGACCTTCGGACCGGTGATCGGAATTATGTCGTTTAAATCTGAGGCTGATGCTGTTCGTCTGGCAAATGATTCCTACCTGGGACTGACGGGATCAGTCTGGTCAAAAAACCGTAGAAAAGCAATTAAAATCGGCCGCCACATAAAAGCTGGTGTTATTACGATAAATGATCACCTAATGAGCCATGGGGTAGCGGAAACTCCATGGGGCGGTTTCAAGCAGAGCGGGATTGGCCGAACCCATGGAAAACCGGGATTCGATGAAATGACCCAGTCGCAGGTAATGGTGGACGATTTGCTTTCGTTTACTAAAAGAAATCTGTGGTGGCCGCCGTATAGCCGGCGATTGTTTGATGGATTGAACGGGCTGATTCAGTTACAATATGCGGCTGAATTTCGCCGGCGACTCCGCGGTATTCGAGACGTGTTAAAAATTGTCGGTCGTATTTTTTAAACGTTTATTTCGACACAACAAAACGATTTCATCGAAGGAATAAACATTGCCTTTGATGAGTGAAATACGTATTTTGATCCCATGCGAAACTATCCTGAAAATCGTGGGGATTTCTTATTATTCTATCGCCGCGATAATATAGATAGTAAATTAGTAGAACTTACATTATACAATCATTATATCTATTGAGGAGAATATAGATGTGTGGAATATTTGCATATGCCGGACCGGATAATTGTACGAAGGTCATTATTGACGGACTGAAGTCACTGGAATACCGCGGTTATGATTCTTGGGGCATTGCCCTGAAAACTAAAACCTGTATTGAACTGAAAAAAAACATCGGGAAAGTATCCGAGATCGGTGAACTGAAATCCATCAAAGCGAAAGCCGGAATCGGGCATACGCGTTGGGCGACACATGGCAATGTGTCGATTGAAAATTCTCATCCTCATACGGATTCGGATAAGCGTATTTACGTTGTTCATAACGGAATTATTGAAAATGTCGATGAATTGAAGGACTATGTCCACGGCGATCTGTTTTATTCGAAAACCGATACGGAGATAATTCCCAAACTGATCGCCCGGTTTATCGAAAATAGTACGTTCCCGGAAGCTGTGAAAAAGGTTGTCAGACTTCTGAAAGGTAATTTTGCGTTTGTAGCAATCGATCGCGACAGTAATTATCTGATTGCCGCCCGGAATGGTAGTCCGATTGTGGCGGCATTGAAGGATAACAATTTTTATATTTCCTCGGACTTGCAATCACTGGTTCACTACTCGGATAAGGCATTTTTCATCAACGATGGCGAGATGGCGATATTCAATCTTGCCGATACCTCGATTGAGTTTTATGATTTTTTCAGTCGGAAGGCAATCCTAAAAGAGGACCAACTTTACGACATTCAATTTGCCGACTGTGAGCGTGGGAATTATAAACATTTTATGCTCAAAGAGATTTTTGAACAGCCCCGGCAGTTGCAGAAAACCTTTGCCGTCAATGTCAACGACTTTGAAATTCGTTTTCACTACGCATTGGAGCCGGAAATGTTTAAAAATATTCGACGCGTCGTCATTATTGCTTGTGGAACTTCTTGGCATGCTGGACTGGTCGCAGAATATTGGCTGGAATCGCTGGTTAAAATTCCGGTGGAGGTGGAATATGCATCGGAATTCCGTTATCGCAATCCGGTGATATCCGATGATACCCTGGTCATTGCCATCAGCCAGAGCGGGGAGACCGCGGATACAATTGCCGGGATAAAAGAGGCAAAGCGATCCGGCGCTCAGGTATTGTCGATCTGTAATGTTCCAGGAAGTACAATTACCCGTATCAGCAATGCCACGCTTTTTACCCAGGCGGGTCCGGAAATCGGTGTTGCTTCCACAAAAGCCTTTACAACCCAACTGGAGGTGCTGTTTTTGTTGACGCTGTATCTGGCGCAGTATAAAAAGAATATCGGAACAAAAGACATTATGAATTATCTGAAAAATCTGGCGGAAATCCCGGAAAAAATGGAACGGGTTCTGGCGCAGACCGATCAGATTGTGTCGATTATGGAAACCCATTACGCTGTCTCGAATGCGCTTTTCCTGGGACGTGGCGTCAACTATCCAATCGCTCTTGAAGGTGCTTTAAAGTTAAAGGAAATCAGTTATATTCATGCCGAAGGGTATCCGGCTGCCGAAATGAAACATGGCCCGATTGCCCTGATTGACCGTAATATGCCGACTGTATTTATCTGCATCCGGGACCAATCTTACGAGAAGGTACTGTCCAATATCCAGGAGGTCAAAGCCCGGAATGGGATCGTGATCGCCGTCGCTAATGATAATGACAGACGGATTACCGAACTTGCGGACCACGTGATTTTCATTCCCGAAACTATTGTGGAACTCAGCCCGTTTTTGACGGTCGTTCCGTTACAGATGCTGGCCTATTATATCGCCGATAAACGGGGATGTGATATCGATAAACCCCGTAATTTAGCCAAATCAGTAACCGTGGAGTGATGATGAAAATAATCGTTTATGAAGATGAACAAGTCGTAGATCTGTTTCCGATAAGCTTGATGCGTCCGGCATTTCAAATTCCTGTGGGTGGATGGACATTGGAAAAACTGCTGGAAGTCAATTTTCCCAATGATTCCATTGAGTTCCTGATCCGGGATGAAATGACGCCCTTTTTTGATTTTCAATCGAGTAAAAATATTTATGAAAAAACCGGTGATTTACTGATAAATGCCCGAGCCGTACCAAGCGTTGCAAATATATTTAAGTTAAAATCGGGAAATACTGACTTGGATCTGATCGATTATCCTCATGAGTTAATCATCTGGCATAAACGGGTGTGCTGTGAGAATCTGGAGTTTACGCTGGGAACGAAAAAATGGACGGAAATCCAGACGAATGTATATGTCGGGGAGAATGTGAAAATCGGTCCGAATGTTCACTTTAACAGTGATCCAGGAATAATAATAATCGATGATGAAACCGAAATATTTCCCTTTAGTGTCATTGAAGGTCCGGTGATGATTGGGAAAAATTGTAAAATTTTGGAACATACGGTCATTAAAGACCGGGTGGTGATTGGGGACGTATGCAAAATCAGAGGGGAAGTTACCGAGTTGGTCTTTATGAATTACTCAAATAAGCAGCATTACGGGTTCTTGGGAAATGCTTTTGTGGGTGAATGGGTGAATTTGGGCGCAGGTACCTGCAATTCTGATTTGAAAAATACTTATGGTGAAATTCGTGTTAAAAAGGGTAATGAAAAAATCAATACCGGTGAGCAGTTTTTAGGCTGTGTGATTGGCGATTATACAAAATCCGCGATCAACACCAGCATTTTTACAGGAAAAACCATTGGGGTGAGTAGTTACTTATATGGATTTATCGATGATGATGTCCCGTCGTTTGTCAGTTACATGAAATATTTAAGTTGCGGCAGTTTTACGTTTAATATTGACAAAGCCGTTGAAACCCAGGAACGAATGTTCCTACGACGCAATCGTGAGCAAACACAAAAGGATGTCGATTTATTGCATTATGTATTTGAAAGTACCCGAGCTGAGCGGGACAAATTTCTTAAATAAAACAGACTTACTGCATTTCTGAAAACTGTTGCAGTGCAGAATCCATAGCTGCAATCAGCTGATCAGCGTTATGGAAACCGATTACGTGTTTGATTTTTTCATTGTTTGGTGATAGAAACAACAGATTCGGAATACCAACACCGCCGTATTTTCGGGCGTTTCCATTGTAATCAATGGCAATATCGGGGTGTTTGTCAACATCTATCCGCAGGGTAATAAATTGATGTGATTTTTTAATAACACTGGTTTGATTGAATATGGAGTCTTCCATCGTCTTGCAAGGCGGACACCACTCGGCCATGAAATCGATCATGATTGGTTTATTTTGTTGCAATGCGGCTGCATGCGAAGAATCAATGGAATATAACCATTGAATCGCTTGCGCTTCCGGTGTCTTTGAGCCGCTGCACTGATATAGATTTATGGCCAAAAGGATTGTAGTAATATATATTCGCAACTTCATAATTTACCCTTTCTTTATACCTGTAAAATATAGAATTGTTCGGAGATGCACAAAATATTTTCGGACAGTAAAATCTACTGTACTTTTGTAATTAGAATGGTTAACTTACTAACTAAAAGGTAGTGTGAAATCGAGATATGTTTTATGAGGAATACCAATCACTATAAACTGATGAAAACTCAACTGCTTTTTAAAATGTTCATCAAGGATTTGTAATTTAAAACCGAAAGGTCTCATCATGAAAGCAACTATGCTTTTCTTTGCCAGTGAAACTGATCCGAATGGATTAAATCAGCTTAGAGAAGTTATTCTCAAAACTCTTCGTAAAACGGACAATACAAGCACAATCCTGATTTTATCAGAGGGCAATCATAACCTGTTGACCAATTTTCCTGATGAATACTTAGACCGAATTATTATGAGTTTTGGTGTTTATAAAAATTTTAATGAAGCGGTTTTAAACGCCAAGGAAAAAGGACTCTTAAATTGTAATCTGCTGTTTCTCCATACACCCGGCGATGATATCGATATCAGCCAGGAATCGATTAATATTTTTTTTGAATATTATCGGCTGACTGACGCCGGATTTATTATCAATGATCATTATGAATATATTGACGAGGTTCCATCCGGTGAGCCTGTTCTGCAAATGTTGAAACCCGGGCACGATCCATCCAATATCATTATTCCCGGTCGTTTAAATAATCCGGGTTTGTACTGCCATGGATCGCTCATCGCAGTGAGTCCAAAATATATAAATTCACGGACCTTTGATATCGAAGTCGATTACGGTTACGACTATGCCGTACGGATGGGCGTACTTGCTCAAAAAGGCAGTTTGTACAGGATTCCCAAACCCTTGTATTCCTTCCGACGGGGAAAGGCATATTATCCGGGTGAAGGCCTGCAGGTGAAATTCGAAGCAACCCAAACGCAAAAAATCGGTCGGCATTTTTCTTATACAAAAGACCCGGCCCGTTTTGAGTGGGGACCGGTCAGTTTTCAGAAATATCTGAAAGATATTGGTGCCTTCCTGCCGGATGATTATTTCACCCGCAAAGTCATCACTGATCTGTTGTTGGGTGATGGGATATCCTTCGTATTGCCAACCTACAATCGGGCCAACTTGATTCATTATGCCATCGAATCCATTATCGATGTCCGCAAGCGTGTCAATCTGGGCATTCCAATCGAATTGATTATCGTCGATAATGGCAATGACAATACACCGGAAATAGCCCAAGTTTATGTCGATAAATATCCTGACCTGATCAAATTGTATAAAGTATCGGGAATGACGTTGGGTGGTGCCCGGAATTACGGGGTTTATAAGGCCCAAAACCGGATAATCGGACAACTTGATTCCGATGATGTACTAATTGGCGATCCTGTTACGAAGATATTGAAACAGTTTGAGCAGAGCGGCGCTGCAGCGATTATTGGTATTTATCAAACGGCTGCCCGGAATTCCGAAACCGGTGAACTGACCCTGGATAATCAGATCATTCTTCATGATGAGTATCTATGCAATCAGAATAATCCGTTGCTTCAGGTTTGTATTCCCGGCCCTGGTGCCCCGCGTTATTATCGGAGAGAGGCTATCATTACAGCGGGCGGTTATCCCGATTTATTGTACGGTGAAGATGCGGCGTTGTCGGACCAACTTCTGATGCTGGGATATATTATTGAACGAAATCTGGACGAGGCTAATTACATCGCCGTTCGTCACAGTTCCAATACTGACAGCGAAGAATTGGGCTCCGATGTTTTGGTCCGAAAAAATTACTCAAAGTATTCATTTAAGCTATCTATTATTGAAGAATTGAAACATTTAGTGTTAAGTAATCCATATTATCATAAATTTAATAACCGGGTTGGATTCTGATTTACAATCCGCTTTATTTATGAATTTATATGAACACCATTTAGACGATTCCGAACTCCAACCATTCTTCATTGATAAAAATGTTGTTGATGATAACTCGAGAGTGGCGGCGCTTGTCAGGCAGCAGAGCGATCCAGTCGACGGCTGGCCGCGATTAGTTCACAATTTGGATACCTACTCCCGAATTTTGAAAGAAGTCGTCAATGTTCAGGGAATTGATATAGTTGTTACGCTAAATGAGACCCGGACACCCAGTGTCATTGCCCGGACCTTCGAATCAAAGGATCTTGGTCACCAATCCTGTTTTTTATGTAATCTGGATGCGGAGCAGAAGGGAATATTGATACTTGAAAATCGGTTCATGATCTTGGTGAATCCCGGTATCACCATTCCCGGAGATTTGACAATTGCTTCCCTAAATCATGAACCGCAGATCATCGCCAATTCTTTTAACGACATGATTTCACTCTCAAAAACGCTGACAGATTATTCTCTCTTTTTTAATGGTGCAATGGCGGGTGCGTCAAGTTCCCATTTCCATTTTCAGGCGGGGTTGAAAAACACGCTTATCGCAGAACAACAGATTGATTTGCTATTGGATGGTTTTCCGGTTGGGGAGGCGGAATTAGTACCATTATATGAAGGTGAAACTGGTCGGAATTTTTTTCTGAACAAGTTTCTCCGAGCGGTGTATCTGATCGAATCAACGGATGATCAGGAAATTAGCCGGTTATTTCAACAGTTCGTGATTTATTTACGAAAAGTGAACCAGAAACTGATCCGAAATGTTCCTAATGTTCCTGATTTTGGTGGGCCTATCAGATCAATGAATATAAATGAAACCGAACCCCGAATGAACCTGATGCTCAACTATTTTCCGGAAACGTTAAAATACCAGCTACTGATATTTCCTAAAATATTTAATCGTCCGTTAGCTTATTTTAAAACCGGCCTCGAACAAGTCATCGTCGGTATGGCTATTAAAGAATCCTTGGGGAATCTTATCAGTTGCAGAACATCAGATTATCAGAAATTACTGCATTCACCGCAACTAATAACTGAAATCTATAACGATACATCAATCAGTACAGCAATGGCAGATGAACTGAACCAAAGTTTACGAACAGATTCTTCATTCTGACGTTGTTGAAATCTCCCTGTTTGACGCCTTAGAATATTCCCCTTGCATTTTACCGTCCAAAAGAGATAAACTTGAAGGCTATTTTGAGCCCTCGTAGTTCAAGCGGATAGAACGGGGGATTCCTAATCCTCTGATCTGGGTTCGAGTCCCGGCGAGGGTACAGGAAGATTTGAAAAAGGAGATAAATTTATGTTGAAGCCCAAGAAAAAGATTTTAAAAAAAGAGATTAAAAAAGACCCGGTACTGGAAAAATTATCGCAGGTTGAGCATTTTGTTCGTGAACAGGGAAAAACCCTTAGTTATGTTCTGATTGCCGCTTTGGTGATTGTCGTGCTCAGTATCGCAATGATCCGGTCAAAGAGTAATGCCAATAAGGAAGCTGTCGGTGAGTTGGGTATTGCCGAAATGGCCCTGGCGGTTGGCGATGTTGAGAATGCCATCGTGCAGTTTGAGGCCTTGATTGAAAAAAATTCCGGGACAAAAAGTGCCGGAATGGCAACGTTGATGTTGGCCGCAACCTACATTTCTAAAGATGATTTCGAAAATGCGGAGCTGAATTACCGGAAATATATAGATGATTACGGACATGATGATATGTTTGTTGCGGCTGCTTATAATGGCCTGGGTGTCTGCTTTGAGCGTAAGGGTGAAATACAGCAGGCAGCTGAATATTTTGAAAGCGGCGGTAAAATATCCCCGTATATATTCTTAAAGTATGAGAGCTATTTCAATGCTGCCAGAAATTACATCATTGTGAAAAACATTGAAAAGGCAGAATCAGTACTTAAAAAGATTCCCGCCGAAGACCTGGATAGCAAATACAAAACCGACTATGATGTCCTAAATGCGAAGGTCAAGGTCCTAAAAGGGTAATCGTAAATAGAGTTGCATAATTTATTTAATTACCGTATATTTCGCCGTTGAAAGTGGGTTGACGTACCCACTTTTTTCATATGGAGAAAGATGATGACAATTGTCAAAGAAAATGTAAAAGCGATTATTGAACGGATTGTCGAAGAAAACGGCGCCTATCTGGTTGATTTTGCTATTGCAACACAAGGAAAGCGCAACTTCATCAAGATTGTAATCCAGACCTTATCGGGAATTACATTGGATGAAATTGCTTCGATTACCAAAAGCATTAATGCTGATGAGGCTTTGGATCAACTATTTGAAGGATATCACCTGGAAGTCACATCGCCAGGAATTGACTCCAAATTGACAGAATACCGCGATTTTCCACGCAATATTGGTCGTACTTTGAAAATATATCACACGTCTTCATCAATGAAATCACCGATTAATGGAATTTTAGTTGAGGTGACTGAAGAGAAGTTAGTCCTGGATATTAAAGGTATCCAAAAAGTGCTTCAGTACAATGAACTTGATTATGCAAAAGTCGAAATTAAATGGTAAGAAAAACCTAGAGGAGTTACCAATTGATAAACCGTGAAATAATTGAGGCGTTTTCCCAGATTGCCCGTGAAAAAAATGTTGATCGCAGTGAACTGGGCGAAATTATCGAAAAAGTCTTCCTCACTTTGATTGAGAAGAAATACGAAAGTACTGAAAATTTTGATGTCATCGTAAATATGGACAAGGGTGAGATCGAAATTTATCAACAAAAAGTAATTGTTAACGAGGTGACTGATCCGGTTACCGAAATCAGTCTTGAAGATGCCCGAGTTCTCGAACCGGGGCTCGACGTTGGTGATCCGTATATCGAAATTATTGATCCCACCAGTTTCGGAAGACGACTGATTTCACATGCTAAACAGATTTTAAATCAGCAGATTCTGCGGGTTGAGAAAAATGCTATTTATGAAGAATATTCCAAAAAGGTCGGTCAGATAATCATTGGTGATGTCCATCAGATTCGCCGGGATGCCATATTTATTAACATTGGTAAAGCGGAACTGAAAATGCCTCGTGAAGAGCAGATTCCGGGAGAACGCTATCGCAGAGGCGAAAGCCTGAAATCAATTCTCAAAGAGGCTATACTGGGAACTGTCGGACCGGAAATTATTGTATCACGGGCCGATTCTCTGTTCCTGATTAAGCTCTTTGAAAATGAAGTGCCCGAAATTTATGACCGAACCATCGAGATTAAAAAAGTTGCCCGGCACCCAGGCGACCGCAGTAAAGTGATTGTTGAATCCAATGATCGCCGGATCGATGCTGTCGGTGCCTGTGTGGGTATTAAAGGCAGCCGGATTCAAGCCATTGTCCGGGAACTGAACAATGAAAAAATCGATATCATTAATAATAGCAGTGAACCGGAGATTTTAATCACAAGAGCATTATCACCGGCGAAGCCTTATATGTTGGAAATCGATGAAGAAAAGAAGACCGCCCTGGCAATTTTTGACGATGAGGAAATTTCCGTAGCCATTGGCAAAATGGGACAGAATATTCGTCTGGCGTCAGAAGTTACCGGATATACGATTGATGCAATCAAGAAATCTGATTATGAAATGTCGGAATCGGAAACGATATATCTCGAAGAGGTTGAAGGATTGACGGAACATAACTGGAAAACGCTCTATTCCGTCGGTATTGAAACTGCTGAAGAGTTACTGAATACACCTCAGGACGAGTTGGTAAGCATTAAAGGTTTAGGCGAAAAAACGGTTGAAAAGATCATTACAGTTGTTGACGAAGCACTTGAGGCCCGGAAAAAGGAACTGGAAGCCGCCCGGGAAGCAGCTCAGGCAGAAGCCGCCAGCTCCGATGATTTTGACGATGAAGACGATGAATTTACCGACGAAAAACCGGATGATGGTAAACTCTCCAATGATGAAATTTCCGATGATTTAGTCCAGGAGTAAAAATATACTGGCTGACCATAACAGAAAGTTGGATATGACTGACGATTCAAAAGTGAAACAGAAACGAATTTTCGAAATTGCCAAAGAACTAAACATCTCGCACATTGAGATTATCGAATTTCTGAAAAAAGACAAAATTCCAGCAAAAACGATTATGTCTGCGGTAGATGAATCAACTTATCTGAAAATATTGGAAGAATTTGCCAAGGAAAAAGATGTTGTTGAGCGTTTTCGAAAAGAAAAAGCACGACGGGAAGCCGAATCTAAGCGTAAAGCCGAGGAAGAAGCCCGTAAAAGTGCAGAAACCGAACGAAAAAATATCGAATCCGAAGTCTATCAGCAGGCTATCCCGGTTATTGAATCAGCGATAAAGGTTACGCTTAATTTTAGTTCTTCAATTCACGAAATGCTGATCAAAGAGGTTTTTGACACCGATAAATTAACCGATGTAACTGCCGAAGCTGTTGAGGTACTTATCGAGGAAAAAAAATCAACCGAACCGGCCGCTTCGAAAGAAGGCGAGGTTAAGGATGAGAAGAAAAAGAAAAAAGACAAGCGAAAGCTGCGAAGAATTACAATTTCAGATATTGAATCCAGGCTGGACCAAAAAGGCGGTAAACGCCGGACTGGTGTTGTTGAAGACACCAAGAAAGGCAAGAAAAATAAACGACTAGCCAATATTGACGACCGCAAAGTTGATGAATCAATTCGTCGTACAATGGCGAAGATGGATGAAAAATCAACCAAGAAAAAATACCGGAAACAGGAAATTGAAAAAGATGACGAGCAAGTGGAAGTCAATAAAATACGGATTAGTGAATTTGCTACCGTAGAAACCCTGGCGACGATGCTGGATGTAGATGTCGCAGATTTGATTTCTACCTGTATCCAGATGGGAATGTTTGTTACAATTAATCAGCGTCTTGATTTTGATGCGATTACCCTTATTGCCGATGAATATGACTATATAGTCGAGCAGATTGAACAGTATGGAGAGGAAGTCCTGAAAATTGAAGACAGCGAAGAAGATCTTGAAAACGCTGTCCCACGTCCCCCGGTTATTGCAATCATGGGACATGTGGACCACGGGAAAACCTCCTTACTCGATTACATCCGAAGATCCAATGTTGTCGCTGGTGAATCTGGGGGAATTACTCAGCATATCGGTGCTTACAAAGTGGTGCTTGGAAATAATAAGCAAATTACATTTCTGGATACTCCCGGTCATGAAGCGTTTACAGCGATGCGTGCCCGAGGTGCCCAGGTCACCGATATTGTGGTACTTATTGTTGCGGCAGACGATGGTGTTATGCCGCGAACCATTGAAGCAATTAACCACGCCAAAGCCGCTTCGGTTCCAATTCTGGTAGCTATTAATAAAGTCGATAAACCTGAAGCCGATATTGATAAAGTCAAACGAGGATTATCCGAGCATGGTGTTTTGGTTGAAGATTGGGGCGGTTCTGTTCAGGTCGCTGAAATATCGGCAAAAACCGGCCAGGGCATCGATCATCTGCTCGATCTGCTTTTACTGGAATCCGAAATGATGGAGTTAAAAGCAAATGCCGATACTGCCGCGAAAGGCACCGTCATTGAAGCTGAAGTGGATAAACGACACGGTCCCATCGCAACGGTTTTAATCCAGAAGGGCACTGCAAACATTGGTGATCCATTTGTCTGTGGTCCGGCTGCCGGCCGTATCCGGGCGATCTATGATGAACGCGGTCATCGTCTGAAAAAAGTGAAGCCGTCAGATTCGGCGGTCATTGTGGGCTTTGATGTACTGCCGAACCTGGCTGACGTATTTGCTGTGATGGACGATGAAAGGGAAGCCCGAAAAATCGCATCTGAGCGTCAGAAAATTCAACGTGAGCAACAGTTCCGCCATGCAAAGGAATGGACCTTGGATACAATTTCCCAGCAGATTGCCGAAGGTCGCATTAAACAGTTGAATGTTGTCCTTAAATGTGATGTAGACGGATCTGTTGAGGCAATCAGTGAATCTCTTGGGAATATCGGAAATGAAGAAGTTGCGGTCAGTGTAACCCATAAAGCCGCCGGCCATATCAGTGAGAGTGATGTACTGCTCGCGAAAGCTTCCGAAGCGGTCATTATCGGTTTTAATGTAACGGCAAATCCGAAAGTGAAAGAAGTTGCCAAGAAGGAAAACGTCGAAATCCGGCATTACAGCATTATTTATGAATTGATGGATGACATCAAAGCTGCTCTTGAGGGTCTTCTTAGTCCTGAAAAAGTCGAAGAACATATCGGAACGATTGAAATCCGGGAAGTGTTTAAAATTCCCAAAATCGGATTTATTGCCGGTTCTTATGTTAAAGAGGGAAAAGTTCACCGCAACGCGATGGGACGAATTAAACGGAATGATGAAATACTCCACGAGGCCCACATCTCTTCATTGAGACGGTTTAAAGACGACGTAAAGGAAGTTCTGGAAGGCTATGAATGCGGTGTTGCCCTTGAAGGATTTACAAAATATGAGGAAGGTGATATTATTGAAGTGTTCGATGTCAAATCGGTTAAACGGAAATTGGCGTAGGAATATCTTTCAATAATCAATGGTAATTGGAATTTTGCAAATGGAATTATTACTGCCGGAAACCCATTCACTGAAAGATAAACGATCAGTATTGAGCCGTATTAAAAACGGAGTGAGGAAGCAATTTAACGTGTCTATCGCTGAATTACGCTATCATGATCAGTTTAGCCGAACACTTCTTGGAATCACGACGATTAACAATGAAACGAAAATTGTTGACCAGATTCTCGGTCAGGTCGAGCAGTTTGTCGAACGACAGGCTGGTATTCAGGTTTTAAACAGGAAAGTGGAAATTATCTGATGGTGGACTATCGTCGCCAGCGTGTTGCAGATGAAATTAAACGAATTATCGGTGAAATATTCATCGTAGATTTGCCACCGGAAGGTTCTAATCTGGTTACAGTGACTAGTGTTAAGTTGACCAGTGATCTAAGTGAGGCGAAAATCTACCTGAGCATCTATAATAAGGATGCTGATCAGCGTCAGCGGGGTCTAAAGAATATAATAAAAAAAGGTTCCTATATTCGTGGGTTGCTTGGCAACCGGATTTCTCTACGATATGTTCCCAAATTATTTTTCTATGAGGATAACACACTGGAATATGTTGATAAAATTGAACGGCTGATCCAGGCGGTTCATAAAAATGAAGAGCGTAATGAATCCTGAAATATCCGGTATGATTCTGAATGTCAACAAACCTGTTGGACTTTCTTCCTACGATATCGTCCGTCGGGTTAAACGACTGGTACCGGGAGTTAAAGTCGGGCATGGTGGCACTCTGGATCCCTTTGCCAGAGGCGTATTACTTTTACTGATTGGAAAAGCGACGAAACAAATGACCAGTTTACTGAAAAATCAGAAAATCTATGAAGCCCTGTTAAAATTGGGAACCGGCACTGCGACAGGAGACAATACATCTCCGGTGAACCAAATATCGGACGTGCCGGAAATTTCCAATGATTTGATTCGCCAACTTGAAGCACAATTCTCCGGCGAAATTACTCAAATCCCACCGATATTTTCAGCAAAAAAAGTTAATGGTAGACCTGCATATAAATATGCCCGGGAAGGCACGGATATTCAACTGAAACCAACCACCGTGAGCATTTATGATCTTAAAATTGAGTTTGTCGAACAGAATCTGTTAAAAATAATTGTAACCTGTTCCAGTGGCACGTATATTCGGGTTTTGGGTGAAGACATTGCCAAGGCTATCGGCAGTTGTGGGCATTTGATTTCATTACAGCGAACCGCAATAGGCGACTATCGGATTGAAGATTCTGCCGAAATTGAAACACTTTCGGATATACTTCCGGAACTGGCAGTGGCGAGGGCTTAATATCAACGAAAATGGTTGTATTTAATGGAATTGGTGAACTTGGAGATGATTATAAAGGGGTGGTTGTGACACTTGGTGTCTATGACGGGTTGCACCGTGCTCATATGAATATTGTCGACCAGGTTATTACATCTGCCGCGGATCTGAATACCCGTTCTATGATGATAACATTTGATCCGCATCCGCGAAATGTCCTCAGTTCAAGCGGTCCCGCGGTGAAGCAGCTGACAACGGCTTCAGAGAAGGTGGCCATTTTAGGTGATTCAGCTTTGGATAGCATTCTGTTTCTGAATGTCGATCAGGATTTGCTGAATACCGACAGTGAAGTATTTATAAAAACTGTACTCGTCGATAAATTGGGTGTTCGCAAAGTGATTGTTGGATATGATTACCATTTCGGAAAGAACCGGGGCGGAAAAATTGATCAACTGCTGGATTATGGTAAGAAATATGGTTTTGAGCTTGATATAGTTGGACAGATATTACTGGAAAATGAACCGATACGTTCTTCAGTAATTCGTTCAATGCTTGCCGACGGTAACGTAGAAAAAGCTACGAGATTATTAGGTCGGTATTACAGTATCACCGGCGCGGTTGTACATGGTTCCGGACGGGGAAAAACAATGGGTTTCCCGACTGCGAATATTGACCCTGATTGTCCCGATAAAATGATTCCTTCCGACGGTATATATCTGACTGAATGCACAGTCGGTACAACACAGTACTTTGGAATGTGTAATATTGGGGTTCGTAAAACCTTTGATGAACAGAATAAAATTATTGAAGTGTACCTGATGGATGTCGATACCATCGATCTTTATGGTCACACGCTTGAAATGAAGTTTTTGGAGCGCCTGCGGGATGAAATTAAATTTGCAACAAGTGCGGAATTAATTGCTCAAATGAAAAAAGATGAAACAAACTGCAGAGCAAGAATTAAAAAATATAAAGTATAGAATGGAGGATTGACTGAATGTCATTAGCAAAAGAAGTCAAACAGGAATTGATTGAAAAATTCGGTAAAAATGCCCAGGATAGCGGGTCAAATGAGGCCCAGATTGCCTTATTAACCGAAAGAATCAAATCGCTGAACGAGCACTTTCTGGAAAACCCGAAAGACCACAGTTCCCGTCGAGGACTGTTAAAGCTTGTCAGCCGCAGAAAACATCTTCTGGCTTATTTAAGTAAAAATGATGAAGATGCTTACAAGAAATTAATTGGCGAATTGAAACTTCGCAGATAGTAAAAAGACAGGAGTCTAAATTGATACGTAAACAGATAACCCTAGGCGGGAGAGAACTCAGTATTGAAACCGGACGTATGGCCAAACAGGCCCACGGTTCGGTTGTTGTTCAGTACGGTGATACAATGATATTGGTGACCGCCGTTTCGGATTTTTTAAAACCAGTGAACCAGGACTTTTTCCCGTTGCAGGTCGAATACCGCGAGCGTACATACGCTGCCGGTAAAATACCCGGAGGATTTTTTAAACGGGAGGGACGTCCTTCCGAAAAAGAGATACTGACCTCGCGCTTGATCGACCGTCCGATCCGCCCGCTTTTTGCGGAAGGCTTTAAATCGGACACTCAAATTATTGCAACCGTAATTTCCGGAGACCAGGAAAACCCTGGCGATATATTGGGAATTACCGGTGCATCCTTGGCACTCAGTATTTCCAAAATACCGTTCCTGGGACCGATTGCCGGAGTGCGAGTGGGCCGGATAAATGGAGAATACATTCTCAATCCGACCATATCCCAGATGGATGAGTCTGATCTTGAAATTATTGTTGCCGGAAGTGAAGAATCAATCGTGATGGTTGAAGGTGAATCCAGGGAAATATCAGAAGATGATCTGGTTGGTGCTCTGGAATTTGGCCATAAAGCGATTATCGAATTGATTAAGTTCCAGAAGGAGATAATCGCCGAGATCAATCCGGTCAAAGTCGAAGTCCAACCCTCTGAAATTTCTGCGGGACTACTTGAAAAAGTCCGAACTAAGACTGAACCCAACCTGGATGAATGGCATGAACTTGCTCTGGAATCCAAGCATGCGCGTTCAGAAGCGATTGCGAACTTCACAAAATCATTAGTGGAAGAACTTGAGGAAGATTACCAGGACCAGGACAATGTCATTCTCGGTGAAATTGATGAAATTCTAAAGAAAAATATGCGCAAGCATATCATCGAGAAACAGGTACGCCAGGACGGTCGCGGTTTGAAGGATATTCGACCGATCACTTGTGAAGTTGGTGTTTTACCCCGGGCACACGGATCGGCGTTGTTTACTCGAGGAGAAACCCAGAGTTTGGGATCGGTGACACTGGGAACGAAAATGGATGAGCAAATTATCGATGACATTGATCGGGAAGAATTTAAAAAACGCTTTATGCTGCATTACAATTTTCCGCCCTTCAGTGTTGGGGAAGTACGGCCAATGCGCGGAACCGGACGCCGGGAAATCGGGCATGGAAATCTGGCCGAACGGTCACTGAAAACGCTTTTACCTGCTGAAGTTGATTTTCCCTATACCATTCGAATTGTATCGGACATTCTTGAATCCAACGGCTCATCATCCATGGCTTCGGTTTGTGCAGGTTCGCTGGCGTTAATGGATGCCGGAGTACCAGTAAAAAAGACTGTCGCCGGTATTGCAATGGGACTCATTAAAGAAGAAGACAAAGTTGTTGTCCTTTCGGATATTCTCGGCGCCGAAGATCACTATGGCGATATGGATTTTAAGGTGACCGGTACGAAAGACGGGATTACGGCTATCCAGATGGATTTGAAAGTTGCCGGTATTTCGACGACCATTATGCGGGAAGCTCTTGAACAGGCCAGAGAAGGGCGTTATCATATTATCGACATTATGGAACAAACGATCAAGGAAGCCCGCCCGGACATTTCGAAGTATGCGCCGAAAATGACAACGGTTCAGATTCCAGTGGATATGATTGGCGAACTCATCGGTCCCGGTGGAAAGAATATAAAAGCCATTCAGGCTGATAGTGGAGCAACCGTCGAGATTAATGACGACGGACTTGTTTTTATATCGGCGGTTAACACCGAGTCGTCTGACATCGCGGTTAAAGCAATCAGGGCTATGATGGAACAGCCTGAAGAGGGCAAAATCTATACGGACTGTGCCATTAAACGAATTGAAACGTACGGTGCATTTGTCGAGATATTACCCGGTAAAGAAGGCTTACTGCACGTTTCCGAGATTGCCTGGGAGCGTACAAATGATGTCAATGATGTCTTTAAAGTTGGCGATAAAGTCACGGTTTTGTTAAAGAAAATTTCACAACCGGGACGATTTGAATTGTCTGTCAAAGAATTACAGGACAAACCGGAAGGGTACGTCGAGGAAGTCCGACATAGCCGTCCACCACGTTCCGATGGTGACCGTTCGAGGGGTCCACGATATAACGACCGGAACGATCGCTCTAGAAATCGGCATTAATATGAATGAGGAACGGTTCCAAAAGACGGTCCTGTCAAATGGAATCCGAGTCATTTCCGAGTACATTGACTCTGTGTATTCGGTAGCATTGGGAATTTGGGCAATCGCCGGGTCTCAGGATGAATCCAGGGAGACAAACGGCATTGCCCATTTACTCGAACATATGGCCTT
>CAZAKB010000011.1:0-41696 GCA_964485475.1 uncultured bacterium | reverse complement strand
AAATTCGATGATTTCCCAGAGTCATAAAACTTTTTAACCTGGTCCAGGTTCTCCATGGCTGATTGCAGACTTTCCTCTGTTACTCCTAATGCTGATTTTGCGAACAATACACCGTAGTATGAGGATGTCAAATCTGTCATAATTTGCTGCTCAGTGGATTTCATTTGTGACTGAGTGATAGAATATGCCAGTCGGGAAATCTGATATCCGTTCCAGATATTTCCGCCTACATATACAGGTTGCTGGACCTGAATTCCGGCTACAAGTGTATTTTCAAGGCCAAACGCCATCTGAAGATATTCAGGTTGTTCTACAAAACTTGGAATTAATCCCGCGGTATACATATTGTAATTCAGCATATCGAACGGTGTTTTTAGAAAGTTCGGGATTTTGTTTTCTTGAAGGTCCCAGGCATGTTGCAGGCTGGTGAATCCACTGACTGTCGGCATTAAATTTCCACGTGCTTCTATTACCTGCTGACTGGATTTGCGGACGCCTTCACGAGCCAGTTTCAGGCTGGGATTATTAGTAAGCGCAATTTCTTTTGCTTTTTCTAAATTGAGATTCAAGGTTTCAGCTGAGATATATATACTAAAAGTAATTAGTATACAAAACAGTGTTATATATTTCTTAAATATCATTTAATTCTCCTATCTTATCAGGCTGGTTTCCCAACTCCCTGAATTAATTGATTTATTATTTGAGCTGCCTGTAGTTCATTGATAGGAGCAGCCTGATTCAACAGGTTATCTCGGGTATATATATTTATTGTCCCAATCAATGCATAAAGGAAACTTTTTTTATTTATGTCCACCCGAAAATGTCCTTCATCAATCCCTTGTTGAATAATTTCAAGGATAATATTTTCCTGGGTTTCGAACATGTTTTTGTGGTCAAATTTTATACCATGTTTCATATCACTTGAAAACATTCCATGTAAAAATCTTTTAATATTTGATTCGTCAGATAAAGGTTTAAATAGATTTAAAATAACATTTTTTAATTTACTGATTGCATCGGTTTGATCATTTTTTATTGTTTCCAGTGCATTTGAAAATTTATCCATTACAAATGCAACGATTCCCTGGAAAAGGTGTTGCTTATCCGGAAAATGATAATAAATCGCTGGCTTACTGATCCCCAACTTTTCGGCAATCAAGCGCATTGAGGTCCCATCGTACCCAAATTCGCCAAAACAATCAATTGCAGCCTCAATAATTTTTACTTTTGTACTTTCATCGTTACTCATTCTTTCTCCTTACTTACCGGTCGGTAAGTTACTTACAGGTCATTTGATTTGCAAGAAATATTTGTTCGATGATTATTTTTATTAAAAGTTGCCATTTACTTAGTGACGAATATCACAAATAAATAGTGTATGCTTTCAAGTCTTGCTATAAATCATAGCCTTGTATCAAGATGACGATTTGTGTATTTTTAGATTTTATTTAGTTCAACAATGGGATATATGACTGAATAAGGTCTATGCGATTTTGTCGATCTGACTTTACCGCGGTTATGCTCTTTTAGACGTTGTGATAAGTTTTTAGTATGCCCGAAAAAGTGAAAAGAACCATGGACACTTTTTAAAATATAAACCTGATACATTTGCGGAGAGGGAGGGATTCGAACCCCCGTTAGCCGAAGCTAAACCGCATTTCGAGTGCGGCGCGATCAACCAGACTCTGCCACCTCTCCGTTAAAAAGCGCTCTAATTTAAATGAATTCTATGAATTATCAATACTCGTTTTCGGGTTTCGAATGTTCTTAAAGAAGGAATTTAAAATAGATTGACATTTATCAGCCTCCACCCCACCTTTTACAAAAGTATTATGATTTAATAAATTCATATCACATAGATTGTCGACAGATCCACACATACCTGCCTGGGAATCATAAGTGCCAAAGACAAGTCGTGGAATACGGGCATTCAGGATGGCTCCTGCACACATTGCACAAGGTTCAAGTGTTACATAAAGTGTGCAGTCATCGAGACGCCATGAATTCAACGTGGATGCTGCTGAAGTAATCGCAATTATTTCAGCATGAGCAGTAGGATCCTTGAGACTCTCTCTCATATTATGTCCCCTGCCGATGATCTGGTTATTGTGGACAATAACAGCACCAACAGGGATTTCTTTCTTTTCAAATGCTTTTTCTGCTTCTTTAAAAGCGAAATTGATCCAATATTCATCTGATTTAAAGTTTATATCCATGAGATATATTATCCAAAATTAGAGCGAAATACAACTTTTCTTCATTGAAATAGTGGTGTGTTTTATTTAACATATTAATACTCAAAATACCAAGGAGGATTAATGGAATTTTTGAAATCTGGACTTTCACAGGCGGCTGAACTAATCTGGAGTACACCTGAATTTTTCCCTTTAATGATTATCTTACTCCTTTTCGCCGGATTTTTTATGACGTTTCGAACACGGTTTATTCAGTTACGAAAATTCCTGCACGGCTGGAAAATTATTCTAGGCTTATATGATGATCCTGATGACCCTGGGGACATTTCTCATTTTCAGGCAATTTCTGCAGCATTATCAGCAACTGTTGGCATTGGGAATATTGCTGGTGTCGCTACGGCCATTCACTATGGAGGACCAGGTGCTCTTTTCTGGATGTGGATTACGGCCATATTAGGAATGTCACTTAAATACGCAGAAGCAGTATTGGCAATTAAATTCAGAAAGATTCATCCCGATGGCTCGGTTTCGGGTGGACCAATGTATTATATCGAAAAGGGATTAGGTCCAAAATTTAAATGGATGGCTATCTTTTTTGCGGTCATGCTTGTAATTGCCAGTTTTGGAATTGGAAATACAATCCAGGCATTTACAGTGGCAGATCAGATGCGTGCCGATTTGGCAATTCCAACATGGATAACCGGATTAATTACGGCATCTGTTGTAGGTCTGGTTATTATCGGTGGAATAAAACGCATCGGTAAAGTCGCTTCCTTCCTTGCTCCGGGCATGTGTGCAATTTACATTTTAGGTGGTTTGATTATTCTGGCAATTAATTACCAATCAATCATTCCAAGTTTAGGATTGATATTCCAATCGGCATTCACACCAGCTGCAGGAGTCGGTGGTTTTGCCGGGAGTACATTTTTATTTATGTTAATGTGGGGCGTAAAACGTGGTTTGTTTTCCAATGAAGCCGGCCAGGGAAGTTCACCGATTGCCCATGCTGCCGCAAAAACAAACGAGCCGGTCAGGGAAGGTCTGGTTGCAATGTTAGGGCCGTTTATTGATACACTTATTGTCTGTACGATTACAGGATTGGTGATTATTTGTACAGGTGTTTGGCATGAAAAAGTACCTGAAACTGTACTTTTCAATGCTCAGGCAGATATTACAATTGTCGATAAAAGTGCTCAGGTTAAATTGAATGCAGAGATTGAAGGAACTGAAATTAGTGATACAAAAATCAATTGTGATAATGGGAATGTCTCAAATGTTAATTTTATTCGCAACCATTCAATTGTAGATGATGCAGCTATTATGGTTAATGGCATACCCTACACTGGAGAATTATATATTTCAGAGGCAGGATTACCACAAGTGGGTGATAATGAGTCCAAAATTTATCTTCAGGGGACAATGCTTCAAAATGGCTCCCCCCTTACCTCCCTTGCATTTAAAAGAGGATTAGGACCCATTGGTGATTGGGGCGGATATATTATCACCATTGGTGTTTTCCTGTTTGCAATTTCTACTGCTATTAGCTGGTCATATTATGGTGATCGAGGTACTGAGTATCTATTCGGATCAAAATCTGTTATCGTTTATCGATTGTTCTATGTCCTTATGCACTTTATTGGTGCGGTTGTTTCTCTTGAAATCGTTTGGAGCTTCGGTGACGTAGCGAATGGATTAATGGCAATACCAAATCTGATTGCTTTAATATTCCTGGCGGGAATGGTGAAGACAATGACGACTGAATATACGTCAAAATCTCAGTTAACTTATAAACAATCACAACATCTTAAAAAACATGATTGTATATGAGTAGTGACATAAGTATAAAAATTTTATTGCAGACTGCAATAATTGCTACTCAGGTTGCCGGAAAATATATTTCCAGTCAGTTTGAGAATGATCTTTTTGTGGACTTTAAAGGCCCGAGTAATATGGTGACCCAGGTCGATCGCGAAGCTGAACGAATGATAATTTCACTAGTCCATGATCAATTTCCTGATCATCGTATTTTAGCAGAAGAGACTGATGAAATTATTGGTAATTCTCCATACAGATGGATCATCGATCCTCTTGATGGTACCACAAATTTTGTCCATGGTGTTCCAATATTTGCCGTATCGATTGCAGTTGAGTTTAACAGTGAAATCATTATTGGAGTGGTTTTTGATCCAACTCGAAATGAACTTTTTTCTGCATTAAAGAATGGCGGCGCATTTTTAAACGAAAAACAGATAAAAGTGTCACAAATAAAGACGTTATCTGAATCTATAACTGCCACCGGATTTCCCTATGAAACCGATAGTGTATTTGAAAATAATATGGAAATATTTCGTGCTGTCTACCGAAAATGTCAGGGCGTACGGCGAGCCGGATCTGCTGCGTTGGATGTTTGCTATGTTGCTGCCGGTCGGTTCGATGGGTTTTGGGAATTTGGATTGAATCCCTGGGACGTATCTGCCGGGGCTTTGATTGTTCAGGAAGCCGGTGGACAAGTCGGGGATTATAACGGAATGAAATTCAGTTCCGATAATGTATCACAGATTATCGCAAGCAACGGAAAAATACACTCAGAGTTATTAACAATTATTCAAAAAGTGCTGTTTCAAAAATAAAAAGGCGGTACGATTGAACCATACCGCCTTTATCAAATGATATAAATTTTAGTAATAAAAATTCAGGGAAACACCGATTCTGTTTCCGGTCAAATTCACTTTATCTAATTCTAAGTCATCAGAAGTATTGAAATCTTTAAAACGGTCGGTGACTTCATCCACATCCATCAACTGCATATCTGAATTTTTCCGGCTCCACTCCAATGACAATCCAAAATAGCGAATAGGTCTAATTTCAAATCCTATCCCGTAAGTAAACCCCCATGACTGATACATCGGCCCACCAAGTGATTTTTCATCCTCATACAAGTTCATTATTAATAGATTATAACCAAATCCGACATCGAAATACGGATAAAATAATGGATAACGAATCGGTGCAATTCGCAAGTTCAGCATGATTTGAGGGCTCCAAGTGACCAGGTTATAGCCACTGTTGTTATTTTTTCCCATTTCGGAAAACCAGTCATCCAAATCGGCGCGGTACAAACCAAAACCAAATTCGAAACCAATATTATCCTCAATTGAACTGGAATTATATACCTCGATACCATTGAATGATTTAATGGTACCCAAAGTTGTGCCACTCAAGGGTTTCTCTTTAAACAGTTTATTTTCGTCACTATGGACTTTATTTATATCAGTGATGATTGCGTTAATTTCTGCCGGCTCGCCAGTAGATATGTACTTTAATCGGAAACCTTTCGATATCGATCGTTTCTCTTTTCTAACTTCTTGTACAATAACCTGAGGCTCAACAATTTTCGAAAGTGAAATGTTCATATCCAGTTGTTGTGATTTAGTCAAGGTGAAGCGTTTTTCCAATGGCTCATATCCGGTATTTTCTACTCTTAAAACATATTCACTGGCTGGAGCGAGTTCAATTTTGATTGGTGCTTCACCTTGATACTTTCCGTCAATGTAAATGGACGAAAAGGAAGGCTCAACAGTAATATTCACCGATGATTTCACTACTTCCGCACGAATGTCAAGACCGGCTTGACCGGATATTTTTCGGGCGATTGACGGCATCGCTTTTGTCAGAACTATTCCCAGGCTGCCTTCAACATCTTCAATTGCCGTTGCTTCAATTTTACTGGTTTCAACGTCAATTAAACGGGCACTGACAGTGAAAAATTCACCGACTTTACTGATCGAGCCGGCAATAATCTTTTTTACTCCAATTAAACGCCCTATTTCAATCGCACACTCATCGGTTGTACAGTCATTCAAATGAAACTGCATTTCATCCAGAATCCGGTTCATTTTATCTCGTTCCATTACTTCAAAAACACCAGCATTAAATATTTCGATCCGAAGTCTGTCTGACAAAGCTCTGGCCTCGGAATCAGAAACGCCGTTGGGATCAAGTTCAAGAACGGCGACAGCAGTCTTTGAAACAATTGGAATTTGGGGTATTTTCGTAGAGATTGTGTCTTTTTTTACCTGATCTGTTAATACGGATTTATCTAAGCTATCGGGATTAACAACCTGATATGAATCTTGTGCGTTTAGAACTCCTGAAATTAGAAAAAGAAGCATGAATAAATACCTTACTATCTTGCGTGCCATTGTTTGTCCCTCAATTTATAAATCATTTAACTAGATTAATTTAAGGCATTTCAGTTGTCATTACATAATTTCTGTTGAAAATAACGTGATAATCGTCACTTGAAACATCATATTGAGTAGTAAATCATGGTGAAAAATTAGTGTTCCTGAAATTAATATCCAATATTTTAGGTGAAATTCACAGATGTACCTTGTACCGAATGGTTAAATTTGATAGATTTCACTTCATGGTAATCTCAATCAAATCAATTATAAACGGTTTTTGGAAATTTAAATGGCAGGCGAAGCTCAAATATTAGAATTATTAGCATCAAACTTTAACCTTATCAGGGTTTACGATACTTTAGATGAAAAATGTCAGGTACTATTGGACACATTAAGGAAGAGCGGCTGGAAACGTGTCACACTGTCCTTTTTAAATAATAAATATGAGACCAAAAAGACCCTGTACTCCGGATATACAAATGATTTGATAAAAATTGCGGAAGAGAAAAAGTTAAATCCTGCAAAACGGAAAGAACTTCTCAGTTCTCTCGTTGAACGGTACCGATTGGCTACTTTTTATTATATGCCTTGGCGAGATATTCGTGCCAGAACTATCGTTTCCAGTGGCCGGACAACCGAAATACCAATCGATGCAAAAGATCAGTGGCATCCCATGGACCTGCTTTATGCACCACTTTATTATAAAGCCCGTCCGGTAGCCGTACTGACATTAGATGGTCCTAAGGAAAAGACTACACCTGACAAAGTGAGAATGCGAATTCCTCAAATCATCCACAGCACATTGATTCAGGTGATTAGCGAGTACATTTCTCAGGAATATTTTTCCTACTCCAGGGAACTCAAAGAGGCCATTATGGCTAAAGGTACTATCGGTATTATTGAGGTAAGCCATGATGGAAAAATAAAAAGTATCAATCTGGCTGGCGAACACATGCTAAAACTGAGGCAAAGGAATATTGAATCTCATTCCTTTTTGAAATATTTCGATGATCGGTTTACCAAGAAAATAGCGCCGGCGTTTCGGAATGTTGCTGAGACGTTGATACCTGAAAAGATTGCATCCACATTCCTGTATGCTGACGGAACCAGTAAAGACATGGTGCTGGAATATTTCCCACAGCATGTGCTGTATGAATATTCCGGCATGATCTGTACAATATCCTATCCCGAATTTGAGGATTTGTACAAGATTTATGGCAACGTCGTGAATCGGTTAAAGGAAATGAGTGATACGATTTCGGGTGATTTTGATGAAATTCAGAGAAAAATTGTATTTCTGCTTTGCCGTCAATTCCATTTCCGGTTTCCCCGTATATATAAAGTCTCCGATAATAAATTAACCCTTGAATGTATTTTATCTTTTAATGAAGAAACACAGGATTTGGCTTTTTTTGATCATGACTATAACCGGAACAGCCTCGGAGCGACAGCGATTATTGATGATGAAACAGTATTTGCAACGAAACTTGACCGCCAGATACGGGATATCCGGCGAATCTGGCAAAAACTGGATACACCTGGGGCAATCGCGATTCCACTTCATATTAGCGAATCTGTTAAATCTGTGCTGGTTTGTGATTTTCTTGAGCCGGTGTTTGAACTGGATATGTCCAAGGAAATTATCTTCAAGTATTTTGCTATGATTCTCAGTATGACTTTAAAACCCTATTTTACAAATAAATAATTGCATGATCAGGGTAACTCTGTTATCTTTCCTTTAACAATAAGGATTTTGAAATGAAGCAATTATTCTCAGTTGTCAAACAAATCGCTTTATTTTTTATACTGCTAATTGCCATCTCCTGTACTCCTGAAATATCCGTTTCAGTAATTGTGCCGGAAAGTCATTTTACAAACGAAAATAAACCAGTACAAGTCTATCTATTGTCGCCCGAAGAATATGCAAGTATCGAAAATGTTAAAACTCGTAATGGTGCTTATTTCCGAACAAAACTATTATCAATAAGTGATAGTTTAAAAATCCTTCAATCCGCATATAATTCAATCGCCAGTCAGCTATCCTCTACTTCAGAAAACTGTTCAACACTTATCAGGCGGCTTCCCATTGAGTACTGCTCAAACGTTGTTGCGACACCGGTTCAAATTGCGAAATACGGTGATGTATGGCAGTTATCCGCAAGTATAAATAACAACGGGATTGATGATATCTGGGGACTTGTATTGTCCGTTAATTACAAAGACAACGTTATTATTAATCACAAGGAATATTCAGTTTTTTTACAGCCAAATCAAAGATATCTGTTTAATGCTATTAATTTTGATCTCAGCAACAATATACTATTACAATATTCGATGTCAACTTATCCCGGCGGCCTGAATAAAATGCTTGAGGAGGCACTGACCATAAAAGTGGATTCTGTACTATCTTTGTTCAGCGCCAGCATGTCGGATTGTGTGGCAAAAACAGCCCAATTAAAACAGGATATGGAGACCGTTGGGATTTCAATCGATGTTTATTCTGAGCAAACTACGGAATATCTGGATGATGCAATCGTCAAACCGGTTAATCGGATACTTGAAGAAAACCTTCGTCGAGTTGAACATAAATCCAATGTGACTGCAAAAGACACTATTTTATTTAGCGGATTAAAAAAAGGTGGCTATCAACTGTTGGTATATTCCAATATCGAAGCCGATTCGACTCAGTATGTGATTCCAGTAGATTTGACACAAGCCACTCAGACGACAATAAATATAGGGAAATATTTTCCAAGTCTGTTTTTCCTGAATAAAGATAGATTTTTAGCGAGGATTCCGAGTTTGCTCGGTCAATAAACCGGATTGCTGAATCTGAGTTTTAGACCGACTGGCCTATGGTCGGATATAATTAATGCATATTCATTCCAACCGCTGCTAAAATATTGATCTATCAACAGAGTCTGGATTATTGTAGTGCTTTCAGAAAACTCATCAAATAATTCGTTACTGATAATAATATGGTCAATATGGCTTGGCCATGTTGGGTAGGACCACTGGGAACTATTGCCAAGCGCGATGTTCATGTCTGCTAATTTAAAACTTGAGCTTAATTCTATAAACGGCTGAAATATATTGTTATTTTGGATATCCGTTATCTCATCATTAAAATCACCAACGAGAATAACCCGGTCATTTGCGAAGTGATCCTGGATATAACTGACTAATAATTCACTGGCCCGAAAACGGCGATATTCTTCATCGTCGTCGTTATTTCGATTAATTACACCATCACCACAGCATTTGTAATGGTTATTAATAATTACAATGGGAGTATCTCGCCAATGGCATCGCATTACTAACGGACGTCGCGGAAATGCCGAATATTCGCGAGAATAAATCTCGTAAATGGAATCAATGCTTACACTGGTTGTGTTATATAGATATGCGACATCCAAGTCAGCATACGCAGAATTTGCCCTGAATCCCTGATAATTTTCTAAAGAATCAATAAGAGTATTGAAACTGCTGTTGGATTCTACTTCCTGAAGTGCGATAATGTCGATTTGCAAGATGTTGATTGCCTGTGCAAGGCTAATGATCGTATCACCGTTTTTTCGGGGAAAATTCTGGACATTCCAGGTCAGAATCTCGAACGAAGATTCAGTGCCAAAATACAGATTCGACAGACTTAGTGTGCCGGGCTTTTCTTTGACGATAGAACTTGTCTGTGAATTACTGATTCCGACATTGGCTGATATTCGGTAATATACTGTATCGGAACCGGAAATATTTCCGTCAATATATTCGATCTGATTATCTGATACCTGACGATAATTGTTCTGCCAGCTACGGTTGCCGATTTTTTTATCAATGATAAACTGTTCTTCACCAAAACTGTTATCTGACCAACTCAGTCGGAATTTTTGGGTATCAATCTGGCGAACGACAACATTTGTCGGCACGGTTTCAGAACCGAAATAGGCGATGATATCTGAATAATCGGACGTATCATTTAAAGTAAAGGCACGCAATCGATAAGAAATGATAATATTTAAAACAATTTCCAATGAATCTGTATAATTGGTCACACCAGAAGGTAATTCGCGATAGTTATCGTCCCATTCTTCCTCACCGATTTTCCTGGAAAGTATCAACCCTTCAATTTCCGGATTTTCCTGATTTTCCCATACAATTTCCAATTCCGAATTTGACTGCAAAGAGACAGACTGTGGCGTAGGTATTAAAGATCCTGTTTTTATAGTATCATTACCATGACAAGAACTTAAAAAGACAACACAAATAAATGTTAAGAATGGTAAATATATTTTAAACATAACGATCTGAAGTATTTTATGTGAGGCTATTTTCCAATTTCTTTCCAACGTCCATCGGTTCCCGGTTTGATGGGCGAATGGGATTTGATATAATCAATCAGGGATTGGCGCAACAGAAGTCCGGTGTAGTTAATCTGCTCCGGGGAAATTCCCGTCAAACGGTCATAACCGGAGTTGCCTTCAACCAAGTAATCAGAGACCGCTAGTGTGTACTCCTGATCCATAACGATAGGTTTGCCACCGATATCAATTTTCACTACCCTTGAACTGTCCGGTTTTGAGCGGTCAATGACTATTTCAGCACCGGAGATCAGCATTCCACGGCTGTTGCCAGAAACCCGATCTTCGACAAGTGCCTTGAGAAATTCACCTGTAACTTTGAGAACGACGACTCGGTTCCCAAAAGGCATTACTGAAAATATTTGCCGGGGTGTAATGGCGCCCGCGCCCAGTTCAGACCGTACTCCGCCGTGGTTGGAAAAAGCGATATCGGCGCCAGCAGCATCCCGCATGGCGTCAGTCAACAGGTTTCCCATTGGAGATTCACCACTGCCTGATCGGGATATCGGCGCAGTTGATAATCCAATAACCTCATCAAAACCGGCTTCGGCTTTTTGAACCCAATAATCAATCTGCCGGGCAATTGCCGTATCTGGTAAAAAGTCGTCTTCGAACAGTGTAAAGATCGCGCCATCATCGGAAACATAATCATATCCGGCAAGGGTTCCTGTTTTACGATGAATGTAAAAATTCACATGTCCCAGATTACTGCCATTAGCGTAATTCTGAAAAATCAAGGTATGATTGACTGGATCTTCCCATGGTTCGTAGAAACCGCGATGTAAATGCCCGGAAAACATTACGTCGATTCCAGGAACACGGTTAGCGATTTCCTGGGCGCTGGAACCGTAATTTTCAGGGATTGTCCCATCAGCACGCTTTGCCATCATTTCCTTGTATCCCTCTACAGGATCATAAGCTAGCCAGGCGTGAGTTGAGACGATAATCATATTGACGCCCTGAGACTTCAGTTCCGGGATATATTTTTTAATACCTTCAACTTCAGGTCTGAAATCCAAATCTTCAACATGTTCAGGAAAACTCATGCTGGGAGTCGATGTCAATGTGGCACCGATTATACCGATTTTAATACCCTGGATTTCTTTAATGATATAGGGTTTTACAAATTCAGCCAGATCACCAGTGGATTGACGATATAAATTCGATGCAAGAAACGGAAAATTTGCCATTTCCGACAGCCGTTTTAAATTTTTCCATCCGTTATCAAAATCGTGATTGCCAACCGTCAGTAAATCATACCCGACGGTGTTCATATATTCAATGACTGCTTCACCTTCCGATTTGGTTCCCATGGGAGTTCCCTGGTAGAAATCGCCCTCGTCCAGCAGTAAAAAACCCCAGCCATTTTTTTCAGCCTCTGCCCTTTTTTGCAGAATATAGCGTCCGGCAATAGCACCACCGCCAAGAGTTGGAGGAAAATCAGGATTGATAAAGCTGGCTTCCCTTCGATCAATTCCGCCGTGAACATCATTGGTAAAAATGGTTACGACTTTCAGAAATTCATCCTCCGGATAATCCATGGCGACTAATGAAGGCAGAACCAGTGACGAGATAAAAAGTGATATATAAATTGTTAGTTTCATAAATTAAAAATCATATTTCAGGGTTAGCATTCCAACCAGATATCCTTCACGAACGGTATCGAAATCAACACGCTCTTCATTGCTGATCGGGATGAACAGATCACTATACTGATATTCAGTGTTTGCAAAGGCTCCGGAAATCTCAAGTGTCAGTTTATCCCACTGATAACCGGTGCCGGCGGTGAACCAGTTGCGGTCCATTCCGGCATCGATGGGATTGGGATCGTGGAAAAATCCGACCCGAAAGGGAATTCCGGAGAAAAATACATGCTCCACCCCCACACTGATTTTCCAGATATTGCGAAAATCAAACATATCCTTTGACTTTGTACCATCGGGCGAAACAAACCGATATTCCAGATCAGTCCAGTTCTGATTCACAAATTCAAAAAATATCTGGGTTGGTATAATGTTTTGCGCTTTCAATGCCAAGCCCAGCCGCAATTCGCCCGGATAGTCCCTCGTAAAACTGGCATACTGACCGGTTGCATCCACAGAATAATGTGGCAAGGCCTCTTCCTCATCAAAATAGGGATAGATCAGAATATTTTTCTGTTTTGTTTCCGAAGCAAACCGATACGCTGCTGACAGTTCCAAATATTTTCCAACATCAGCCACAACCCCAATATTCGGTACAATCCGTGATGATATTTCCGGTTCTGTGGAATAGGATACAGTAGTATCAGACGCCAGGTTAATACTTTCTTGTTTGACGATTATTTCATACAGTTCAGTATATTTACCAGGAATAATTGACGTGATTCCGGCGCCAAGCCATACTGTGCCGAATAATTTAAATGAAGCCCCTGCCGATATATTAGCATCGGACCCTGTATATTGAATCCGGTGATAGCCAACCAGCGGATCACGGTTATATTGACCAAATACCGAGCCACGTATCTCCTCTTCATAGATAAAATCTCGTTCATATTTCTGCTGATACAGCAATGCCAGATTCAACCGGGAAAACAATTGGTAATTAACACCAAACTGGAATTCCGGAAACCAGTTATTATTGACAACATAGCTGTTATCCGCCAGGAAATCGCCAAAACTGTCCTGCACCGGAAATGAACGTTTTTCTTTGACTGAGAATCCGTTGATTCCGGCAAAAACCGATACTTTTACTGAGTTCAGTCCAAGCAGTGCGGGATTTGTTACCAGTGCCGTCGAACTGCCGGCAGTTCCCCAGCCGGATAGTCCCAATGCCAGCTGCCGTGATTCGCTTGAAGCGGGTAAATCTCCCACCATCGGGCTGAAATAACTTTGACTAAAGCCCTGTGAACTGATTATTAAGATAATTGTTGAAATGAGTAATCGTTTTTTCATTTAAAACCTATAATCGAATTGTAGTCTGAAATCAGACGTGAATTTTTCGTAATTAATTTCATCCTGAGGTGACATGGCTGGAGCTTGAGTGGTTCCAATATTATATCCTGCACCAACGATATTGGTCATTGGATTATGCAGGTCAAAGCTATACTTGAAGCGAACTGAGAAATCTTGGGATAACCGCGAGAAAACTGAAATCCAGCCATGCAGCGCCCGGGTATCGGAATTGAAAATCCGGAAGTCCGTATCCTCAAAGTTCCACAAAAAGCCTTTGTATGTCATCAGTGAACCCATCAGTTTCAGGCGATCATTTACGTTATGCGTCACAATCATACCCAGGGCATCACTGGGCATGCCGGCATTGCCAACTGCGGATGTACCGCCATTTTCGGCGTTCGTAACCAACCGTGAGCGTGGCGTGAATTCCGTAAATCCCAGGGAGTAAAGCACACGAATCTGGTTAAATTTCGACATCCGCACAATGGCTTCCATCCGGGTTTCATTCGCCTGGTAAAAAACTGGCGAAAGTACATTCGTTTTTTCCCGATGCTGCCATTTCTGACGGATACGGAAACGGTATTTGAAAACCGGGCGGTATTCCAGGTTCAGCACCAGACGGTTATACTGAGCATTATCGGCAACCCGCCTCCAGATATCATGCTCAGCGGTCACAACCAAACTACGATGTATCTGGTATCGTGTTGAGTAGTATAATCCCCGTTCCGCCTGTGGTTGCGCAGTAGCGGAATAAAGATAACCAAGCACCGGGTCTTTCAGGTAAAACACATCCTCGTAAATAGTCCCTTTAAATCGTTGATAATTGCTGAAGGAACGCTGATAAGGATTATCAAAATTCAGATCGTAATCCCGGTAGACTACCAGAAAATTCAGATTGTCGAACTGCATGAATCCTGATAGTACCAGAGCCGACGGATTTGACGAGATATTCAATAAATCGGAATCTTTTACTAGGGTAGAATACTCTCCCTGGAACGTCATGTTCTTAATCACCGTCATAAACTCAAGACCAGCGACGGTTCGTTTAGCTCTTGCTTTGGACCAGAGATTTGAAGTTTCGTCGGATTCAAAACTCGACGCAATTTCAGAATCGGCAGAGTTACCTATCTGGGTGAGATATTTGCTGACGCCAGTAGGATCAAGCAATGTTTCTTTCACTTGCAGATCCAATGGTCGGTCATACAGGCTCTGGTACATTGTGAAACCGACATAAGTACCCGGCAGAAAAGAATATTTGACATTTCCGCCCAGCAGCAATTCTTTCACGGAGTTGGTAATGGACATGGAAATGCTGTCGTACAGGCCGTGATCCAGGCGCGGATACATCGTTATGAAATTCGAAAAAGAACTGTCGCTATTGACGATTGCGTCCCGTGAATTGTAAGAAATAAAACCGGTTCCGATCAGATTACCGGCTTGTACTTCAGCGGCAACACCGCGCAGACTATACTGAGTCGTACGGGAAGCATTGCCACTGATACCGTTCAGTCGTTTACGCCAGGCGTAGCCCGTCTTACGGGGCATGAAAAAATCGGTGGCTTCAAACGTAACACCTTGCCCGAAGGAGGCAATATAATCGCCAATAATAACTTTGTTCAGTTTGACATAGCCATTACCGAACTGATTGGCTTCGAAAAATGCCTTGAATTGCGGTATTTTCGAATCGCCATAATAAATCGTCGGTTCGCCCATATTCCGCAGATAGGATGTCTCAAACCGGTACTTTGTGCCCCAGTGCAGACGCATCTTGTAATAAACATCCAGTGGATGATCCAGCCGGATAAAATCGGAATATGAATTGGCATCATCGCTGGGCGTTTGGCTGAGCGTGATATTTTTTATCACCGTGGAAAAACTCCCGCCAAAGGAATGTGTAACTTCATCATCAGAATACTGAATAAAATCTTCGAGATTCGAAAACCCATAATAGGATAAATCCTCGGTACTGCGCAAATCCGTACGGTTTTTAATCTCTCCCTGCTGCTGGCGTTTAACAACCGCCACTGCGTCAATCGGTGATAATCCGGCGAGATTTAGCATTTCAAAATAGCCAATGTCATTGACATTCACCGGATTGGACAACATATCAATCCAGTTGTTCACAAAATTCTCACTGGCGCCATCGTCGGATATCCACTGTTCGACTTTATAGTAATTGTCCTCGACACGCTGCTGTGACTGGGCCAGGAAAACCGGCGACAGCATCGTCATTTCTTTTAATATCAGAAATGTCTCGTAATCAATGCTGTCGATCTTGCGGAGTTCAAAAATACTGTTAAAGAGTCCGATATATTCACGCCATTCGATAATATCATGAAGTTGCTGTTCAGTGATCGGCAGAATGGCGATTTCGGATTCCGGCGCCGTATTCAAATCGATTTTTTCAGTCTGCGCCGTTAATGTTGTAACCAGAAGCGTCAGAACCGTAAAAACCAGGATTTTTATTTTTATCATAGAATTAATCATGTTTTTTTAATGAATAACCAATACTGAACTGGTGAGTTTCCGGCAATACCGGATGACTGATAAACGCATAATCCATCAGAACGCCCCATTTCTCGATTCCGAAGCCCAGACCGATTCGATTGGGATCGGTATTGACGCCGGTTCTCAAAACCATCCAGTCAAGCACCCGGTATTCCAATCCGGCCCGGTACTGGGTCTTTTGAGTTCCAATTGCCTGAAAGATCATAAAATTTGTCGTCAAACCATAATAAGGTTCGTAACCAAAACCAATTGCCAGACTGCGCGGCAATCTTGAACTGGATATAGCACCACCCATTTCCGGGCTGTTGATGTTTTTCGCAAATAGTCCAACCCAACTGCGTTCATGCAAACTTCCCAGGATTCCCAAATCGAGGCCAAAACCAAATCCGCTTCCTAAATCCATCCCATCGCTGCCGTCTCCGGAAGTTCCGGCGGACTGTCCATAATCCAATTGATAGAGATTTACGGTATAACCAATGGATAATGTCGAGATGATATCCTTTTGCAGGTAAAAAGCATGGGAAATGCTAAAAGCTGATTCCGAGGCAAGCGTATTCCCGGAATATTGTGTCGAACTACCCTGATATCCCAGTGCAACGGTGCCAAATTTGCCAACTGGCATCGCAGCAACGCCAATCTGACTGTTGAAATATCCAACTCCATAAGGTTTATGGAAACCGGTGATCAGTTCCAATGTTGTCAGGCGAGACAGTCCGGCTGGATTCACAAATGCCGCCAGCGCACTGCTGACAGTCGCCATATTGGACGATCCAGTCCCGCTGAGGGGTGCGGCAAGGTCATTGATATTAGTGAAAACCTGGCCAAATCCGGAAAGCGTCATGACTAAAACCAATAGTGATAAAATAAATAATTGTTTCTTATTCATCAGAACTTTACTCCTATCACTACCGGCGCGATATCAACCTTTGTTTTTCCGGTATTCCGGTTCGTCGTCTCCAGATGTAATAAATATGTTCCCGGTGGGACTAACTGGTTCAGTTCATTCCGGCCGTCCCAGGTATTTTCCTGAGACCAGGAAAGCGCATAATAATTATCATCAAGAGTTGTAATGAAACGTCCTGACATATCATAAACCCGCACAATTGCCCGGCAATTAGACGGATATTCATAGGTATATTTAATAACCTCACCGAGTTGTGGAACAAACGGGTAAGGCGCAGTGGAAATTATTGTCTTTTCATCACCGGGTTCGCCGGGTGTATAGGATCCGATGTCGGCGGCATAGCCCAGCAAAACTTGCGGACTGGAGTTGTACAGACTTCCTACACCTCTAACAAAAATCATAGTTCCAACTTGTATCAGAGAATCGAGTTCATCATTTACCAAATTCCCAAGAGAATTATAGAGCACATTTGTTGAATTCCAGAGTCGCACTGTCGTTCTACCGGTCACATCTTCGATAATAATATTCGAACCGCCACCGACATTATCCGCCCTTTCAGCAACGATTCCGTTAATCTGAAAATAGCTGCCTTCCCAGTAAGATGGTGCATCATTCAGTACGGAAATCGGAATCTCCTGAACAGACGGAATTGGTTTGGAATTTGCGATCAAAGTGTAATTTGTTCCCCAGCCGGTTAATTCAATGGTGCCAAGATATTCTTCCAGCATTCCAGTTACTTCAATGGAATCGCCTTGCGCCAGATCGGTAATATTATAGTCAAATAAATTCAATCCCGAACCTGAAATATCCTGCATATAGGCCGAAGTCCGATCGGTCCGTAGAACATTAGCGCCGATAGACATTACACCATTCAGTGTCACGGTCTCCCCGTTCCAGTCCGCCCAATTTTCCCGGATTGTCCGAACCGTCAGCACTTCGGGTGGTTCCTGAATCGTAACCGAATTAATCAGCGTGGAATCCTTCAGTCCGCTGGCATCTTTAGCGACAACGTAATAGTCAAGAGTTGCCACGGCATTAAACGGACCGACGGTAGCCGAATATTTATCGGTGACACCTTCCGTCATTGCCGTTGTAGTCCGTGTGCTTTGAAAAATAGTCACCAGGTTTACGGCGGCCAGCAGGCTGTCATCGGTCACAGTTGCTGAAACAGTGATTGAATTGCCAATGACAGGTGATGACGGGCTGATTGCCAAACCTGAGATTTTCGGTTTTGTATTTGAGATTGATACAACCGCCCAGGTTTCGTCAAGATTTTCACTGGTCTCGTTATGACCGGTGATACCATTACCACCGGATTGAGTCTCACTGCCCTCTTCGGCAACCCGCTTCAATTTTTGGCCATCAACGTGAACAGGTGTAAATTTCTGATCCGCGATTGCAGTCTCATTTTGATAGCCGGAAACTCCGGATTTATCGATGCCGTAAGCATTGCTGCCCCAAAGTATGTAATCCACGTCCTGTACTGTGGTCGCTGAACCATCCCACTTGAAAAGAATCAATGTTTCTGCGGTGTTATCCAGGTAATAGGGTGCAGTACCGATGGTGCTTTGTCCACTGATTGCAGGCAGAAAATCTTCCTTAATGGACAAATCAGGTGTCACGACATGAGTGCCTGTGAAACTGGTTTTTGCAGGAATGCAGACCACCAGTGATGAATTGGCCGCAACGCTACTACTGACGGGAAACCGTGCAGTAAAATCAGTTGAGGATGTGCTCCGATAATTTGCAGCCGTGGGAAGATTGTAATAATACAGATGATTAGTAGGATCAGTGGCATCGGTGATGTAATAATCCGTCAAATCAATGGCATTATCGGTTGGGTTATAGATGATAAAATACTCGCTGGTGCTAGGTTGCAGGACGATTTCCGAAATCAGCAAATGGTCCTCACTGCCGAATACAGCGCTCATCATTATCAGCCAGG
The DNA here is from genome assembly GCA_964485475.1 of uncultured bacterium. Lineage (GTDB taxonomy): Bacteria > Fidelibacterota > UBA2242 > UBA2242 > UBA2242 > B118-G9. The sequence continues at coordinate 22,669 of CAZAKB010000011.1, read as the reverse complement.
TAATTGCTAAATGTGTTTTTTTCATAACTTACTTTATTAATAATACTTTTTGGGTCAAATGTCTGTTTTGTGCATCCAACTGGATAAAATAAACGCCCGAAGGTAATGATCCGGCATTCCAGTTGACGGTATACGCGCCAGCCGGTCCGAAACTCTTACTGATGACGTCCACCTTTTGGCCAACCATGTTATAAGCTGCCAATTCATATTCACCGGCATGGTCCAGGTTCCACGAAATAGTGGTTGTAGGATTAAAAGGATTCGGGTACGCCGGATGCAGATCGAATTTGACGGCTACAGCGATATGTTCATCAATGGCGGTTGCTGCCCAGATATCAGCCTGGTAAGCGACCAACAGTTGAAAATCACTGTAATAGGGATTCACTACACCCTGGAACCAGTAGGATGAACCGATATTGATGGATGCAAAGTCGATGCCTGTGGATTCCCAGATGCGGACAGTTGTTGAATCATCACCCTGCTTGACATACACACTGACGCCACCACCGGCAACCGATGTATCGGAGATAATACCGTTGAATTTGACCAGTGTGCCTTCGTATTCCAGGCTGTTGGCATCGGCAATGCTGATGGTCTGAACTTCCGGCAGATCATTCCCGGTGGAAACTTTCTCAAAATTGAAATCGGTCAATTCAAGAACAGAGTTGTACTCGGCAACTGTGCCCACCATATGCAGTTCATCACCGCGGACAAGGCCGGAAATCAGATTGTAATCAAACAAGTTAATTCCTTTTCCTGAGGCATCCTGGAGATAAACTTTGGTTCTCAGATGATCAATGAGATCACTACCAATAGTGACAATTCCCTGTACTGTGACCATATTACCAATATAATTATTTTTATCCGCCCGGATAACAGCGATATTCGTCGAAGTTGCATCGGCGATTAAGACGGATGCGGCTGTCGATTCCCCGCTGTTGCTTTCATTATCAGTTGCGACGATTTTATAGTCCAATTCCGTATAGGCAGCCTGGGCCGGGATGACGCCCATCCAGGTATTGCCGTTATCCAGCCACATTTCGGCTTGGTTGGGGAACGAACCACCCGTGCCGTACTTGATCAATGCCACTGAAATCTCTTTACCCTCGGCAGGCACGATTTCGGCAGACAGTTCGATCTCCATGGCGCTGGTGATGAAGTCCTGGGCCAAGATCACGTTGGAAATCGCGGGTGCATTTGGATTTGTGGAATGGGTTCCAAGATTATCGATATTATCCTGTGCAAATTCTTCCCATTCATCTACAGTATAGGTAGTATTGCCGTAGAGGACAGTGTTCTTGCGACGTAGAGTCATATCCTTGATTATATCGGTGCTGTTACTAGGCTCGCCGACTACATCTACAAGAAGTCCATTACGGAAGAGTCCAAACGCATCATTTCCGTTAAAACTCATAACGGAAAATTGAGTGGACATTACGATATCCGTAGAAGCATAAATTGTTGCTTGCATATCGGATAATACAATAACAGCCCCTGGCTGAAGTACTGCTTTACTACCCCAATCACTAAAATTGTCAGTAAAACTTCCACTACCATTAGCAGCCTTTCTAATTTCATACCCTTCTGAAATTAGATCAACCGCAATATCAGAGGCATTATATAATTCAATATATTTATTGTAAGATGAGCCTTCCACATATTCACTAATTATAATAGCGGCAGGGGCATTATCCACAATAGAAATCGATACAGTATCTTTAGAAACGGCACTACTGTCGTCGGTGATAGTTAATTCAAATTCTAAAATAGATTCAGTGGATGGTGCAGTAAACATCGCTGTCATTTGATCTTGATTTGTCAAAATTACAGTAGAACCAGTCACTTGATTCCAGTGATACGCGGTTATAGATCCATCAGGATCAGAGCTGGCAGATCCATCGAGTGTAACAGAAGCTCCAAAAACAACAATCTGATCAGAACCTGCATCGGCATTTGGATGAATGTTGGTTCCTGAGCCAGACAGGTGAAATCCCAGATTACTAAAATCATCTATATTCATCACTAACCATTCCGAGTCCGTAGAATTTGTTCCAGATGAAGATTCCCAGTCAATATTACCTGTTGTCACAGTTGATTTACGAATAAGTGTATGGTCTAAAAGTGCATTAGCAATTCCTGCCACTGTTGGAAAATCTCCGCTCGGATTGCTGATAAAACCAATGATATCAATCAGTGTAGTATCTGAACCATTGATTTTCATCAAACCGCGACCGTCATTCCCATTAAAACCAAGCGTATATCCAATATCTACCCAATCTGCAACAGTCAGTAATTCAGTAGAAGCAGCATCGTCGACAACTACATAAACATCACCAGAGGCAATAGTCGCACCATCGGGAAATGGGTAATTATATTCCCAGCCCGTGGCCTCATTAGCGTTTCCAAAGAGAATGTAGTTTGATAAACTTATTGTTTGATCAGTTGGATTATATATTTCAAGCGCTTTATTGTTACTTGATCCCTCAATATATTCGCTAAAGAACAGATCGGCAGCAAAGAGAAATTGCCCGGCAATCAAGAAGCTTACAAATATTGTTAAAAATCGTTTCATTGGTTATCCTTTCCTTTAGTCAATTAGCATAGAAAATTAGACTTTTCACATTTAAATACCAACCAAATAAATAAAGTCCTGTTATACTTTGATAAAGCAGAACCGATTACGATACATATTTTTATCATTATATCTAAATTTGTTATGAAAAGTCTGTTTTAGGTGATTTTTCAGAGTAAGCAGGAGCTATTGACCGAGTTCCTGATCAATGTCAATATCTATTCCGGTTGACAGCTGATAGCGCAGGATACGGTTGTTACCGGAATCAACGATATAGACCATCCCCTCTTCCACAGCCACACTCCGGGGTGAATTCAGGACATCACTGTATTCGATAGTGATGATTGTGTCTTTTTCGACAGCCGTTAAAATTCCGTCAATCAAAACAGAATCGACGAGTGTAGTATCAGTCTGGGCGAAACGTGTTCCGGCTTTCCGGATAAATTCACCGTCATTGGCATAGACCTGGACCTCATTTGCTCCCCGGTCCACAACCAGAATATTTCCCTCTTCACTTGTCGCTACATCATATAGTGCGTCAAACCGGTAAAGGTCCATTATTTCATTTTTGTCCAATGCAAAAGCGGAGGCCCATCCGGTAATGGACGAAATATAGGACATTTTATGAAAACTGAAATTTTCACCCAGCTGGGTATAATAAATATTCCCGCTTTCGTCAACAGTAATTCCTTTCGGATCGTTGACCGTTCCTGCCCCGGTACCCGCCGTAGCGACATTGTAATAATAGAATCCCTGATGTTGCCAGAGAGTATTCCCGTTACGTAATTTCAGATAACTGGATCGGCCGGTATATATGGACGCAACCCGCTGCTGAAGCCGGTCGCAGGCATAAACTTGATTATCTCCAAAAGGTGCGGCGACGACACTGACGAATTGGGCACCTTCCTCTTCAAACTCAGTATAAAAAACATGGGGTTTATAGATACTGTCCAACTTTACAGGGTCGGATATGAACGTAACATCTTTGATTGTAAAGCTGTTAGATTCTAAAGTTACCGACGTGTAAAATTGATGAGGCAAAAGTACGATTTCTTCACCGGTATTATAATTTATGTAGGTGATTTCCGTTGCAATTGAGTCCTTACCCTCGGGATAGGAATTTCTGATGTTGTTGATATACTGGTTCCAGACGTAGATATTTTTCGAGTTATCGACGATGAACACATTTAATTTTGAATCGACACAAATTCCCACCGGATTAATTGAAACTTCAGGACTATCTACTTTTGTTATATGTGTTAAGTCAGAAAAATCGTTACCAAAATCGTCATTTTGAACAACAATCCCATTTTTCGCCATGACAACGACTCGTGCATTTCCGCTGTCCGCGACATAAATATAATCATCAAGGGAAATAAAAATATCCGTTGGATTGCTAAAATTCCAGGCTGCACCGCTCCATTCCGGATTCACCGGTATGTACTTTTCTCCGCCAAAATTAAAAATGATATCGGAATTATCATCTTCAGGCATACTTATCGGTTCAAAACTACAGCTAGTGATTAAAATAATCGTCAATATAATGGATATAAATAGTCTATTTCGCATTGTTGAATCTGAATGATATTTGAAAGTTATGAATATTTCCAAGGATGCCGAAATCCGACCAGGCATAATCAGCGGACAAGTCCCATGTGGCAACCTGGAAATTTACTCCGCTGCCAACAGAGAAAGAACGTTCAGATTGGTTTGTTATAATGCCTGCCCGTAACGCCAATATATTAAAGAAACTTTGTTCAACTCCAACCACGAGATTTTCCGCGTTGTCTACCGGGTGGTTTAACTGAATGGACAACAATGTCTTCCGCCAGGATGTTTCAAAAAGATCGATCGCAGAACCAATTCGGAATTCTGTCGGGGGCGAAAAAAGTGTGTATTGAGATTCTTTTTCGCCGCCTTCCTTCAGTGGTTCTGTAAAAGTACCCTCTGGTCTGGATTGTGCTCCAAAATTGACCAGAGATACGCAAAACCGCAGAGATTTGAATCCGGTCCAGTAGAATGTGCCAATATCCATCAGAGCATTTTTCATGACCAAATCAGCCAGGTTTTCCTGAACATATTTTATGGTAATTCCATAGGAAAAGCGATCAGTCATTTTATGGGACAAAGTCATTCCGATAAACAGATCTCCGTAATTAAAATATTCACCTGAACCGTAGGGTTGATACTCCGTTGTAACTTCCATTGCGTCTGTATACAACGCGCCGGCACTTAATCCCAGGTAAATATTATCAGATACTCGTTGAATGTACCCCGCATAACTATAATCGATCCCTGCGAACCAGTTTGTATGACTGACGGTAAGATCGCAACAGCCAACCTGTGCCGCGGCGGCAGGATTCCAGTAGAGTGAAGTAGCGTCCTGTGACAGCGATACTCCGGCATTTCCCATTGCCAGTGCCCGGGCGCCGACGCCGATTTTAAGAAACGTAAATGAAGATGTACCTACCCTCTGTCCTCCAAGTACATTGAACAGGGTGATATCCGCCATTGTGGCCGTGGTCAGCATGATTAACGCGATTAATATGGTATACTTTTTATTCATTAGAAACCGTAAGAGAATCCAAAAATAATCGTTCGTGGTTTTTTATAACGGCTGGGATCATCATTCGGGCTTGGCCGATTAATGTATCCGTAACTGACCGGTTGACCAGGATCATAGGCTTCACCGGTAAAAGGGTTCACATAGGCGGGAACTTTGGTGTCGAATATATTCCTGATTTCAAAAAATGCATCCAGATAATGCCGCTCTTTTTGAAATATTTGCTTATGGATTTTAAGATCAATTTGACTGATATAACCGGCGATTTCAGAATACGGCTTATCGCTCTCGGAAACACCGATCAGGTATAGTTGACCTTCAGAATATACCGAATCAAGTATGGTACTGGCTGTATATCGCCGTCCCGATTCAAATTCAAAATGCAGTGTAGCACCCCAGTTATTGGGCATTCGAAATCCCAGTAATCTGGGCGAGCTCTTTTCATACACTTTTACTTTAAAATTTCCACTGATACTCAGCGGCTGGTCCCAACGCAAATAATTTTCACCAATTGGTTTCGCGTCTAACTGGCCCGCTTCAACCAGCAGATTGTCGTTTGGCGTGGAACTCTTTCCAGTCACAATTGAATAGGAAGCGTTCAGATCACCGGTAAAATAGCGGCCGTAACGCTGTCGGAAAATCAGTTCCAGTCCCCGTGAGCGCGCATAGTCCATATTAACATACATGATCAAGCTGTATCGCCCGAGTTTCGGATTATAGGTTGTGATGCTCTGGGATGTTTCGTAGTTAAACATGTCTTTGTAGTAGGCTTTAAATTCAACAGCGCTGTTCTCGTTAAATTTATGTTTAATGCCCAGTTCGTAAGAAACAGTAGTTTTCGGGTTCAGATTCGGGTTTCCGATCAGATTATAGGTCGCTTCTGCATTACTGTTTAATTTCGCATAGACATATTTGTAAGTCGGTAACTGAGAAAAATGTCCGTAGTTAAAATAGAGAACATCATTATCAGTGACCGGGTGTGATATTCCAAGGCGCGGTGAGAAGTGCCCTTTTGCCCGATGGCCGAATAAACCAAAGGTTTCTTTCATAAACAGATCACGTCCTGCATCTGTAATGGTAAACAAATCTTCATTATCGATGGCATCTTCAATATATTTTCCCGGAAACCAGTAATCATAACGAAGTCCGATGTTGGCAATCATTCCTTCAAACACTATCCTGTCCTGGATAAAGACTGCGCCATTATTGGGAAACACTTTGTACATGTCCCAACTCTCGCCTAGGCCACTTGTTCCGATCCAGGGTTGATATATATCAATGACCTGCATTTTAGTATACTTGCCCTCAAATCCTGCTTTGTAGGAATGTTTGGAAGATGGCATATAACTGACATCAAAATCCAACGACCAGGTATTGCTGTAATAATCGTACCAATGAGGCTCATCACCGCTGTCCCAGTACTCATCACCCTGGAAAATCCGAATATCGCCATCTTCATTTATGTGTGAATATTCAACCGGCCAGAGATCAAGGGTTTCCGAATAGTCATACCACCACTTATTCTGTACCGCTGCATGTTCATAGGTCAGGTATCGCCCCACATTGACTTCATAAAACATACGGGGTGACAACGTGTGACTCCAGATAAAATTTGTGACGTATGATCCTTTGGTGACGGTAAGGTAATTCTCAAGAATCTTTTGATATTCGTCCTCGTAATTCCATGAAGAAAAATAACCGGGATTAATATTCAGTGAATTATTTTGAGATATGGACAATTTGTGTTTCGGAGTTATTTTCCAGGTGAGTTTACTCATCCAACTCCAACTATTATCACCACGCAATGTGAATTTGTCCTGCCAATTCTCTTTCGGATAGAGTGTAGTAGATATGGGCAGATAAGTGTCAGTAATATTCATATAGCCACTAATGAAGAAGTACAATTCACCAGGAATATCCAGACCCAGTGATTGCAATATATACCCGGTCATTGGTTCAAGTCCGCCCAGCGTAAATTCTGCGATGTCGGAGTTAAAGCCCGTGAGCCATGAGCCCAGGTGATCGGATTTATACGTTAAGCTTCCTTCGTATTTGTCATCACCTTCTTTGAGTTTTACATCAATAATTCCAGACATTGCCTGTCCGTATTCAGCATTAAAACCACCGGAAATGAACTCCAGCTCAGATATGGCATTCGGATTGACATAGAGGTTATTGGACGAACCCGAAAGTGGATCTTTCAGAGACAATCCGTCAACAATGAACTGACTTTCATCCACACGACCGCCTCGAATATGAATCTCGTTATTGGACTCCACCACGCCAACCTGTTCGGCAATAATGTCGGTCACATTCTCAGCAATTTTTCCGGCTAAATCTTCCCTTGAAAAGCGTACCGAGGACGAGGTTTGATCAACCTGAAGGATAGGTTTTTCACCGACAACGACAACCTCCTGCCCCATTGCCAGAACTGTCTCTTCCATTTCAATCAATAACCGGGTCGTCTCGCCGCGCTCAACATTAACCCCGGCCTGCAGGTGAATTTTATAACCAATCATTGTGATCTCAAGATCAAAACTTCCCTGCGTAATATTCCTGATTTCAAAATTTCCATTTCCGTCTGTGGCTGTTCCGTAATAAGTCCCCTTAACGATCACATTCACGCCGGGAAGCCCTTCACCGCTTTTTTTCTCAGTAACCCTTCCGGAAATCGTACCGCTATTTGTCTGTGAATACAATGTCATAAAACACAAACTAATCATAAAGATGGCAATATTTCGGAGTAACTTATTCAAATTCCACATTCAATATATAATTGAGAAAATATCTTACATTATCATGGCCGTTGCAATAGTGCAGCGGCAGCGAGAAATAAATGCTTTCACCATCAATATAACCAGGTTTATAGCGCACACATACGGAGGGTGTCCCCAAATAAGGAACAAAAACAGTTGTGCTGTCTGGGTGCTGCATTGTAAAAACATTGTCAACACCTTCTTCGGTTCCTGGAACTAGGGCCGAAACCCGGTTTCCAATTAACTGATGATTATTTAGGGTCAGGTTTTGATTGATTTCTTCATCTTCAACAAAATGTGCTTCGATTTCAATTCCCATTAATAACCGCCCACCCGGATTGAGACGGTAAACAGAATCGATATTTGTAAAGGTCCAGGTTGTATCGGGTATCTCTTCATTTCCATTAGAGATGAAGATTTTACCACCATTTTTAACATATTTTGTTATACTTAATCCGGCGTCACTGATATGCGGACTGCCGAGATGAGCAAACCAGATAACTTTGTCAAAATAACTTAGGTACGCTTCAACGTCATCGGTACTATATGGTAGTGAATTCTGAAGATTATTTACAGTACTCCCTATTTCCCATACGGAGTAGGTATCGACAACAACCTCTTTTAAAATATTTTCGTAAAAACCCTGTACCGTATATTCTGACTGGTCCTGAGCATAATCATTTACCAGTAATACAGAACCTCTTGGAATTTTAACTTTCCAAAAATTAGGCACTTCATCATCGGTAGAATCGGGAAACATTATTGTTTCACTGAATGCACCGGCAATATCTCCAGCCTTTATGAAAAATTTGTGTAAACCTTCCGATAGTCCATCCGTGGCGGTAAGCGTAATCTGATCTGTTAGATAATTATTTGATTTGGTAATAATATTCCATTCGCTGGTATCGTCTAAAGCCCACAAAATCGAAGTGATGGTTTCATTGCCATCGGGATCGGTCGCATCCCAGACGAATGTTCTGTGTGGAAAAGTTACGGCAACAACATTGGGTTTACCCGCTGGCGCGTCAGGATTACTGTTTAATCGAAAGTCAATATTCGGTCTAGTATTAAACACCGGAAAACTCATTCGGGCGGGCGTCGGATCAATCAAACTGTCATTATCAACTGCTTGTACAAAAAATTCAAAACGATCGTACTTCTGTCTGATAGGAACATAGAAAATGCCGGATTCAGCGGTCGTAAAAACCGGCTCTGCCATATAGCTCCATTGATAATAGTACCCAATTACTTCGCCATCATGATCATCGCCCCACCAGTAAATTTCCTGACGGCTAACCGTTGTGTCCAGTGACGTAATGGTAGTATCTTTGGTAATAATCGCCTGGGTCCCGTCCCATGTCGTATCCTGAGTCACCGAAGTATCACTATTAAAAAATATGAAGAAATAGGTTTCCGGAGGGTTATTGCCATTATTCCGGTTTTCCAATTCCTGAAGAAACGGATTTTTTATCCCATCGCAGGAAATCAGCACCCAGGTTATAACAGATACTAAAAATATTGTGACTATCTTTTTAATTGAAAACGACGTTTTAAACATGTGGTGTGCAATGCGGGAGAGCATAACGCTCCCCCGCTATTGCTTAGTTTCCTGTTAACGAATTAACATCATTTTTTTGTAATCAATATAACTACCGGCTTTCATTCTGAGAATGTAGGCGCCACTGGCGACCTGCTGGCCGGCTTGATTTCTACCATCCCAATTCAAGACATAGTGTCCCGGTGTGTAGGGCTGGTTTGTGATTGTACGGATTTTGTATCCAAGCATGTTGTATACGATGACCTGAACATGCTGATTTTCAGGAATCTCAAAATAGATCCTTGTTTCAGGATTAAACGGATTCGGGAAATTCTGACTGAGTTTATACTCGAGCGGATGAGTGATAATATCATCGGCAATCCCGACAACCGGACCAACATCTGCCATGTCACGAACGGAGATTTTATAGGTCCCAAAACTGTAGGTATAAATACCAGTGACACCATCTAGCATGGTTCCGACTGAGAGCGTATCGAACCAGGCATCCATGTTTGCCATATCGTCATCCAGTAAGCACTCGCCACTGCCATCATCGAGACTCCAGTCGTAGGAATTGATTGTTGTTACCTGAACGTCTGTTATGTTAACTAAAACACCTTCGTACATTTCCCCGGCTACTCCCGTGCTGGGCAATGCATCTGTAGTTACAGATAATGGAGCAGGTTCTGCATTTCCATGGGACAGAACTTTAATTGAATCCACTAAAATCATAGTATTATTATCAAATTTGTAGTGGTAATCAGCATTATAGTCATCTACCTTTCCCCAGACCTGAACTTCATCGCCTCTCAGTATCTCTTCACTGACGCCAAATAGGAATATTCCGCTCCAGGGAGCGCTGGCATCCTGAATTACTGTCAGACCGAGATAAGAACCCATCGCGGCAGTATCAGCAGTTACAATACCCGTGAGTTCAACGTCATAACCACTAAAGGGTGAATCAGCAATCTGCCAGGGCGAATACTGAACATCCGCAATAGATACAGTACCGTCAATGACCTTGTAACCGTATTTTTTTTGTGACGTATCTGAAGGCATCATAGACGATTGATCTTTAGAATCGGTCACTTTTAAAAAGTATTCAACCCAGGCGCCATTAGCCTGAACCGGAATATTGCCAGTAAAAACAATCTGATCAGTGCTGGTCATCGCAACTTCCTGGTATGCACCACCATCAACTGAATAGTTGACGAACGCTGTGCTTACCACATCGTTCGTGGTGATTTCGACTTCAACAGTCACGGCGTCAGTGGATTTCGGGAAACCGGGATTACGAACAACATTTTTTAGCATCGGAGGTCCGGCACCAAGAACTAGGTCTTCAACGTAAAGCGGACACAGCTTGTATGTAGATGAGTCTACGTAAGAATCGTAATGATGATATACCCAACCCTTGATGGATTCAAACAGACTGCCTAGCGGCGGATCAACATATCCAATCAAACTGTCGGAATCGTCATCTACATGCACACTACCGGTTCCGTCATCAATTTCAAACAGTTCATATCCACCATCTAATACACTGGTAACTTCGGCGTCCTTTACAGCAATCATAACATTACCCCACTGTTCCGCGGTGACAGGCAAACGTAAATCGCCGGTTGCAACTGTGTCAACGGGTGGCAATGGCTGCCCAATATTGGTAATCTGAATCGGACTGGTAATCCAGAATTCAGTCATATTAGCATCAGCCGTTTGGTATTCGCCGATATACCCTGTCATTTCAATAACATCACCTTCAAACAGTGACGGATAAGCTGTAGAGTCAGCATTGTATGACAATATCGCGCTCCACGGGCCACCTTTTGGATCGGCGAAGATGAACTTTATACCGGCACCGGCATAGCTTAATCCCGTAGGCATTGTAACAATACCGGTCATTTTAACGGTATCGCCATCAAAATAAGATATATCGGATACTGCATCATCAACTGTTTTAATCAAATCGCTATAACGGACCTGCTGAACAGCCTGGAAACGAGTCAAACCACCGGCATCAACAATATCAAAAGCAAGACGAGGTACAAGTTTGGTTTCACTATATGTGTAATCAAGTGGACCGGTAATTGATCTTGCTGAATCATTTTCAGCAGGATCAAAGAAATATTCGCCGACATTGTCAATTTTTACTTCACCACTTCCATCATTGACGTACCATTCACCATAGCCGCCATCAGCGTTGGTAATCTCTACGTCGACGATTTTAACCAGGCAACCTTCGTATGCTTCTGCATTTGTGCCGCCTGTGCCAATTTCTCCTGTTGTGACGACTATTGGTTCAACTTCCTTGCCACTTTCTAACACAACATAGGAGGTAACATCAGTTAACTCAGTAAGGCCATAATACTCAGCAACAGTACCGGTGATCATAACGCTGTCACCATAGGACGTTCCCCGACCGGAATCATAAACATGGATACCGCTCCAAGGTGCTTTTGCATCCTGGACGAAGTAAAAACTATTACCATAGGTCCAGGATTCAGCAGAAATTGTTCCACTAATAGTTACAGTTTCGCCAACTAATGCCGATGCATCACTGCCACTTCCTGTTGTATCCTGTATTGCCGCAATTGAAGTAACCGATGTAACTTCAACAGCATTGTCCATACTGATACTGTAATAAGCAGGATTTGTGAAATCCATTGAAGCTTCGGTAACAAAATAACCTAAATTGTAACTAGTTTCTGTTGTGCCAGTTGTCAATAAAATATTGACACCAACATTGCCGTCATTAAGCGCAGTACTGTCTTTCGAAACAGATTCCCAAATTTCCCAGTGCATACCCGTAGGAGCAGCGTACATGACATCCAGGGAATCTTTCCAATGATCAACTGTTCCTGGATCGCTATCTGCAGTTCCCGGAGCAAGAAATTGGCAATGATTTGGGCCAATATCCCCAGGATTACCCGGTTCATAATAGACCGAATCAACACTCCATTCATCTGGAACTAGCACACCAACAATTCCGTATTTTCCGGCGGTTGTTAATCCATATGTAGGATCAGGTGCTGTACTTACTTTCAGCTTCGTCATGAAAGTAGTCTCAGTGCCAATTGTTGTCGGCTGAGCTACCTCATCAATTGTGAAACAGCTTGTTAATAATATCATCATTAACAGCACTGTGATTAAGAGAAACGTTCTTTTCGCAATTTTCATAGTCAATTTCCTCCTTCTATTTTATTACTAAAAACTTCCCTGTCTGAACATCTTTTGTGTTCAGATCTTCAACAGTAAATATATAAAGACCAGTCGCAATGGCCTGATCATATTTTGTAATCATATCCCAGGCATGTTCACCCCCGGACAGAACGAACTGAATATTTTCCGACGATTCACCCGCCTGAGACGAAATATCCTGAAGCAATTGGATATCAGAACCATTGTAGGAATCGGAATTATGATCAAATTCGTCAACTAATTCCCCGCTTAAGGTAAATATTTTAATTCGTGCTCTGGCAGGAAGGTTGTAAAACCAGATCATTCTTTCCCGTTCACTGTAACCATCCCAGATAGCCCGGCCTTTATAGGGGTTTGGGTAAACACCGATTTTTCGGGTAAAATTCTCCGTTTGCGGCGTTTGTCCGGCTACAACATAGGCCAATTGATTAATGATGTTACTTTCAAGACTTTCAAGTCCGGTTGCTTCATCTCCCTGATCATAGGATGTGACAGAATATACATTTTTATCCGGCCAACCGGCTTTAATGCCCGTGTTCACAAACCGGTAAAACATTGTATCGCTGTCAAGGATCTTGAAATATAAAGTGTCATTATTTTCTATGATGAAATTATAAGTTTTTATTGTATCACTTCCGACTATCTCAGCATTACATGCCTCATTTCGATCTATTCTAATCAAATCAAAACCAGTATCATAACCAATATTATCATCCATGTCAAACTGAGCAAGAAGTGACCAGCCGCCTGTTGATTCTTCATTGTAGGTTTTCTTGCGTGAATATATCCGATAGCCCTCAAAGTCACGTTTCTGTGTAAGTGGATCTTTTGCGTATTCCGGTTTGTTATTCCAGTAGATGGTCACACGATCACTTTCGGCATAGACTTTTATTTCCGGTGATGGCGGCGGCGCTGGCAGGATATATCTGTCCAGAATCCCATTCATATTAACATCTTCATCCGGATCCAGTACACCATTCCCGTTAATATCTTCACCATTAAATGCCGTTTGAGCCCAATCGGAGTTGGCATGCAGAAAATATCGTCGCGTTGCGTTGTCGGTTATCGAATTATTTGCCCACCTGGCACAGACAATGGCAAACGCAACCCGGACAGAATCGCCAGGTTCGAGAACCCATTTTGTTGAATCATAAGTAGCGCTGGTTTCATCGTATGATGGTGCACTGCCGAAAGGTCCCGCTGAGAGTAAAAACAGCCAGCTGTCAGGTTCGCTCGGATAGCCATCACTGGTAAAACCGACAGTCCCAATTTTTTTCGGTACGGATGTATGCATAAAATCGTAGCGCTGTGCGTCATCAATAGGCAGAACATATTCCGGATAGTCTGCGTTAGAAGATGTTGTCCAAACCCACTGTCGGTAATACGTATCCCAGAATCCCAGCGGAACAGTTGTATTTCCTAAGAACCTCACGCCGATATAACTTTGCGCATATCCGTTATCGCCATCTTCATCATACTGATAGGCAATATTACGGGGATTTCCGGGAAATTCATCATCTGGATAGGGATCGAAAATTGTTTTATCAAATCCATCCAGATTATCATACCAGGTAAATCCGCCGCCGGGTTCATAAATACTGGTATAATTCATATTGCCAACCGATGCATCCATCCAGATACCGCAGTAAATATCTTCGATTGACCAGCCGCCGCTTTGAATCAAATGGGACTCATTATATATAGTATAGTCTAAAATCACAAAGGATTCTGTAAATGAATAATTCCAGGCATAACTCTCCTGATGAATGCGAATTCCCATGGGAACATGATTAACCACAGAATTGTCGTCAGTAAAATCACAAATAAAGTCTTGATGTGAAACGGCTTTGGGTGAAAAATATTTACTGGTCTGGATTGACGATTCGATTTTTATTGTGTCAGAATTTAGATCGCTGGTAGTGAATTCAAAGCCCTCAGCTGCGTAATCGAATGCGCCATCAACAATAGCCGTTGATACCCGTTTAGTGCCCTGAACCAGTCCTCCTATCCAGAGTCCGGCATAGGAAAAATGCTCAACTTCCTCCTTTGCAATATCCGCATATTGTTTATAACGACAGGAAGGTTGGTCCGATTTATTCCAGCCTTCACCCAGCAAACCAAAGTTCGTGATGGTCAGACCTATTTGCCCTACCGTTGTATAGTTATTGTAGTCATCAACGGAAACCTTCCCCAACTTTTCAACAGAACGAATCTGTGAAACAGCAGGCAATGAAATAAAAATTATAAAAATTAAGTAAGAGACAGTGAATCTTGGGAAATTATGGCGTTTATGAATCAATATTTACCTGGTAAATCTATTTAATTTCTGATAATTAGTTTAGTACTCGAAGGTTCAATTTGTCAAGTTATTTAATGTTAATTCTTTGTTAAAAAGTGACATTTTATAGTAAGAAGTGCTTCTTTTCTCCATTTTCTAAAACAATTTTATTCTGAAATAAATTTTAAAAAAACATCACCAATTACTGTAAGGCAATCTACAAAAAGAAAAATCAAACATAAAGTAATTTTTTATTTTTTCTACACTTGTTTTTATATCATCTTCATACTATATTTCGTATGACAGGTGGCGATTTCTACTATATATGTATTGACTTAAAGTAACATTTAAAGTACTGAAAATAGGGTAGTTATTAACAAAAAAGAAAAACTTGGAGGAGTAATGAGGATTACACGGATGTTGTGTGTTCTGTTGGCGCTTCTGCTGCCAACATTAATTTTTGCCCAGACCGGTTCTATTCAGGGGCGTGTTGTCGATATGACAACCGGGAGTGAAATTATAGGTGCCAATGTCGTAGTTGTGGGAACGACAATGGGTGCGGCAACTGACGAGAATGGAAGTTTTATCATTGAAGCAGTACCGGCAGGTGCTGTGCAGGTTATGGTATCGGTTATAGGTTACTCAAAAGTAATTCGGGATCTGAACGTTTCTGCAACGGGTGTCACTAAAATCAGTGTTCAACTGGAAAGAGAAACTCTGGAAATGGGAGCGTTAGAAGTACTAGCTTCCCGTGCAAACAGAACGACCCCGGTTGCCTACACTAACGTTGAAAAACTTGATATTGAAATCAATCTCGGTTCACGGGATATGCCGATGGTTTTGAACACAACACCGAGTGTCTACGCCACTGAACAGGGCGGCGGCGCCGGCGATGCCCGTATCAGTGTTCGTGGATTCAATCAGAGAAATGTTGCGGTAATGATCAACGGTGTTCCGGTTAATGATATGGAAAACGGCTGGGTCTACTGGTCAAACTGGGACGGTGTTGCCGATGCTACTTCTTCTATTCAGTTGCAGCGCGGTCTTTCTGCCGTTAACCTTGCCGCTCCGTCAATTGGCGGTACGATGAATATCCTAACTGACCCTACTGCTTTAAAAGCAGGTGGTCGCTTCAAGCAGGAATTCGGCAGCGGTGGTTTTCTTAAAAGTACGCTTAGTTATGCTTCGGGTCTAATTAATGACAAGTTTGCGGTAAGTGGTACTGTCGTCCGTAAAACCGGCGAAGGCGTTATTGATAAAGCCTGGACCGATGCCTGGGCTTATTATCTGGGTGCCAGTTATCAGGCAAATAAAAACAACCGGTTTGAATTCTTCGCATTAGGTGCGCCACAACGTCACGGTCAAATGCGCTATGCTCAGAATATTGCAGCCTATGATCATGAATATGCAGAAGAAGTTTTCAGTGATGAAGCTCTAGCGATTGACGATGACGCCAACGGTACACCCGATGTATTCGATACATTCGGCGAAGCTGGTCGTGAATATAACGAAAACTGGAATACGGTCAGCAGCGATTACAAAGGTCAGCAATACTTTTATATGTATGGCGATAAAACTGTTGATCGTCATGATCCGAATTATCTGAACGAAAGTGAAAATTATTATCACAAACCACAGGTGAACCTGAACTGGTATCTGACCTTAAGTGAAAAAATGCGTCTTTCAACGGTTGCATATTTTTCTGGTGGCTCTGGTGGTGGAACCGGTACCTTTGGCGATTTGATGTGGGACTATTCAGGCCCTTCTCGTGCAGTTGATTTTGATGCAACAATTGCGATGAATCAAAGTAATGAGACCAGAAAAGGTGCTGCTAAACCTATTGGTGAATCAGCCGGATTTCTGCGCAATAGTTACAATCGTCAATGGACAATCGGAGCCATTTCAAAATTGAATTATGACGTCAGCAAAAAAATGAAGGTCCAATTTGGTGTCGATTTGCGTAAAGCGGAAATCGAACATGGCCGTGAAGTTCGTGATCTTCTTGGTGGCGACTATGTGGTTAATGGACAACTTGACTACTACGCCGGAACTTACTCTAAATTTTACAATGAGTTTGATCATGTTTATACTGACGGTTCACTGGATTATGATGCAACTTATGCAAATGCAAAAGACAAAAAATTAGGCGATATTATCGATTACCATAATCACAATACCGTTGATTGGTTAGGCTTCTTTGGTCAGGCGGAGTACAAAACAAACCTGTTCTCAATATATGGAATGGGTGGCTATTCCATGATCAAATACGGGCTGGTTGATCACTTTAAGAAAGCTGAAAATTACACGGCCGAATATGTGACCGCAACCGATGATGGGGAATTGCAGATTGAAGCCGATTGGATTTCTGCTATTCAGTTTAAAACAGGTGGTTTATACAAAATCACTGATAACATGGAAGCCTTTGCAAATTTCGGTTATGTGGAGAAAGTTCCGATTCTTGATAATATAATTGATGATACAGAAATAGCATTGGCGCCGGACCCGACTAATGAGAAATTTATCAGCACAGAACTTGGTTTGAATTTCAGGGCGCTTGCTGATAAACTTGCTACCAAAGTCAATGTTTATAACACCAACTGGAAAGACCGAAATCTTGTTATACCGGTTAGTACAGGAATGGGTTCAAGTGGTGATACGGATCTTATATTTCTGACAGGATTAAACCAATACCACAAAGGTTTTGAGTTAGAAATGGCCTATCAGCCTATCAAAATGCTGCGTCTTGATGCAGCTATGTCCTATGGTGAATGGATATATACGGATGATGCAGAAGGAACATACAAAGATGTTGTAGAAGACACAACTGCAAAATATACCTATGCAGTTAAAGATCTGATGGTTGGCGATATGCCTCAAAGTATTTATTCCTTTACTGTTTCAGCATTTCCAATTAAAGGCCTGGTTGTAGCGGCGACAATAAATTATTATGACCGCTTCTGGGCAAACTGGGATCCAACCAGCCGGGAAATCGGAGCTGATGGTACTGCCGACCGCGAACAAAATTGGCAAGTTCCTTCCTATAGCAAAGTTGACCTGCATGCAATGTACAATTTACCAATCCATTTTGGTAATGTTGGTTTCCAGACATATTTGCATGTTTTCAATGCTTTGGATGCTATTTATATCCAGGACGCGGTTGATAACAGCGAATATAATGCATTTACCGGTGACGGGAAAAATCACTCTGCTGATGATGCGGAAGTCTATATCGGGATGCCTCGCCGGATCAATTTTGGTCTGAATATTAATTTCTAGTACTGATTTTAAAATCACAAAAAGGGCCGCGTAAAAGCGGCCCTTTTTTTCATCAACGTCACATTGACATACTGACTAGAATAAATACACATTGTACTTCGTGTGATTATTTTTGTTTAAAAATAACTCAAGTAAATAACTTGACATGAGGTAGTAAATTCGTTAAAATTTTCTGCTTTTTTATTTTTACACTATTATTAGAATAAATAATGAAAAATCTGACCGACTTTATCTATCATTTTGCTGAAAATAAACCAAACTTTCCGTTTATTGTACACGGTGATTATAAAATTACTTTCCAAAAAGCCGCACAACAGATATCGTCAATTTCCAACGAACTGGTAAATGCCGGTCTGAAATCCGGCCAGACTGTGGGAATATTATTACAGAACTGCCCGGAGTTTGTACTGACCTACTTGGCGGTATTGAATGTTGGTGCCGTGGCCTCCTTTCTACCCTGGACAATGCCGGAAGGCGAAGTTGCTACCCTGGCGACTACATCGAGAATTGATTTTCTTATCTATTCAACCAATTTTCAAAGACATGCCGATCAAATTCGGAACCTTTCCGGACATCCAATCAAATGTTATATTCACGGTCGTGAAACCGGCGAAGATGCGACTAATATTTATGACTTTATCAATGATACTGTATCATTTAGCACGCCATCCTCGGTGAAGACACGATCGAATGCTGTAATTTTATTCAGTGCCGGTGATTATTCGCATCCGAAATCCCTGGTTTATACCCACGAAAATCTAATCAAAAACTCTCAGGCCATTTCAGAAAGATTCCAGGATAATTATCAATTCCGTATCTATACCAGTTTGCCATATTTTCACTATTTCCCATTTACTTTGGTTATCAATCTGGCAATCGTAACAGGCAATACAATCATTATTCCTTTTGATGACTCCCGTGAAAAATTGTATGAATCCATCCAAACCCAAAACGTCAACATTTTCGTAAGTAATAGTGGACTTATTGAAGAACTGGTAAGTGAGAAATATCTTGAGCCGGAAAAACTTAAATCCATCGATTTTTTCATTCCAGTCGGTGACAGTTTTTCAATGGATACAAAAAACATCATATTTCATCGGTATAATGCCCAGACTATCGAGGCCTATGGCGTTGCTGAAGCGCCGGTTATCACGATGAATTTTAATTGCAATAACATCCATACGGCATCCATTGGTAAACCACTTTCTTGCTGTGAAATTAAAATTGTTGACGAATTCGACAATGAAGTTCGCGATAAAGAACCCGGATTTCTGCTCGTCAGAGGCGATACTGTTTTTCATCATTATTTTGATCGCTACCCTATCGTCGATAGAGATCATGAGGAATGGATAAATACGGGTGACGTAGCATTCAAAGATAACGAAGGTTATATCTTCTGGGTATGTAAACAAAGTGATTGGATCAATCGTAACGGATTTCGGGTCAATCCGGATTCAATTCTGTCGATCATTAAAAAACATCCTGATATACATGAAGCTACTGTTTATAATTTAAAAGAAAGCCTTGGGCATGATTGTATCAAACTTGCTGTAACCATATCAGGTAACCCAGATTTCAGCGACAAGGAATTAATGTCTTATTGTCAGAGTCAATTACCCAAATATCTTATTCCCGACTCAATTCAAGTCGTGGATCATTTTGATCGAAATTGTATCGGAATTATTAAAAAATCACATATAACATTTCAGGAACATTAAGGAGGACAGTTTGAAAGAATTCCAAACAAATGAAATACGCAATATTGCTGTTTTTGGACATGCGTCTTCAGGAAAAACATCATTGGTCGAGGCAATGCTCTATACCGCCGGTTTAACAAGCCGTCTTGGCAGAATTGATGAGGGCACTACAGCATCGGATTATAATGAAGACGAAATCGTCAGAAAATTTTCAATTTCATCCTCTCTCCTTCATTGTGAATGGAATAAGTTAAAAGTTAATATTATCGATGCCCCCGGATATTTGGATTTTATCAGCGAATCAAAAGCGATTACCCCGATTGCCGACCTGGGTCTGATCGTTGTACATGCACAATCCGGTGTGGAGCTTGGGACTGAGTTGGTTTTTAACTACACCAAACAGGACGAATTACCAATTTATTTTGTGGTTAATATGCTCGATAAAGAGCATGCAAATTTTGATAAAACTCTGGAAACAATGCGTGAATCTTTTGGTAAACAGGTTGTTCCGTTTCAGATTCCTGTCAATCAGGGTGTTGATTTTGATACAATCATCGATATATTAAGTAATAAACAGTTTACTTTTTCAAAGGATGGCAAAGGCACCGCCAAAGAAGAAGCAGTTCCGGCAGATATGCAGGATAAAGTCAATTCTTTGCGGGAACAGATCACCGAATACGTCGCTGAATCCGATGATGCACTTCTGGAAAAGTTTTTTGAAGAGGGCGCCCTCTCTGAAGAAGAATTGATGACAGGTCTTAAAAAAGCGATTATTACCCGAAATCTGTTTCCGGTTTTTACATGCTCCGCATTCCAGAATGCTGGTGCTTCTACGCTTCTTGATTCAATCATCAAATACGGCCCGGCGCCGGATTTCAGAGGAATAGTCACAGGTGAATATAAAGGTCAGACGATCGAACGTAAAATCAATGACGATGAACCCACCTCGTTAATGGTATTTAAAACGACCAGCGAGAAACACGTCGGTGAACTATCGTTTTTCAGAATAATGTCCGGTACGGTTCGCTCAGGTATTGATTTGATGAACTGTAAGTCCGGGAACAATGAACGCATCAACCAGATATTTGTTGCCAGCGGTAAAGAAAAACTTGAAGTTGCTCATCTCCATGCCGGTGATATCGGGACAGTCGTAAAACTGAAAAAAACACACACCAACGATACGCTAAGCGATTCAAAATCACCAATAATATTTGCGGATATAGTACTTCCTGAGCCTGTTCTCCAGGTAGCTATCGAACCAAAATCCCGTGACGACGAGGAGAAAATCAATGCCGGTTTGCAGACACTGACCGATGAAGATCCGTCCGCGACATTCCATTACGACCCGGAATTAAAACAGACGATTTTATCTGGTCAGGGCGAACTGCACTTGACAATTCTGCTGGAAAGACTAAAGCAAAAATTCAATGTCGAGGTTGAGCAACTTCCACCCCGTATTCCCTATCGCGAAACCATCCGAAAAAAGGCCGAATCAAAATATCGTCATAAAAAACAGTCTGGCGGGGCAGGTCAGTTCGCCGAGGTCTGGATGACCGTTGAACCTACTGAACGTGGAGCCGGAATTGAATTTACCAATTCTCTCGTTGGGCAGAATGTTGACCGTGTTTTTGTACCTTCTGTTGAAAAAGGTGTGAAAGCCGCTTGTGACGATGGCATATTAGCCGGATATAACGTTACCGATATAAAGGCTAATTTTTACGACGGCAAGATGCATCCGGTTGACTCTAAGGATATCGCCTTTCAGATTGCTGGAAAAGGTGCCTTTAAAGAAGCATTTATGGAAGGCGACCCGATTCTCCTTGAACCGATTTACGATCTATCGGTTATTGTTCCCGAAGAGTTTATGGGTGATATCATGGGTGACGTATCCGTTCGTCGCGGTAAAATTCAGGGTATAGAATCTGAAGGATCATTTCAGTGCATTAATGCAAAAGTACCGCTGGCAGAATTGTACCGCTACAGTACTTCCCTGCGCTCGATGACTCAGGGTAAAGGAATGCACAAGCAGAATTTTTCCCATTACGAACCGATGCCCCGCGAAGTCCAGGAAAAGGTGGTTGCCGAACATAAACGGAAGCGTGAAGAGGAACATTAAAACCGATGAAACGCTTATGGGCTCCCTGGCGGATTGAATATATAAAAGGTCCGAAAGATGACAGTTGTTTTTTCTGTAAATATTTACAGGAAGATAAGGATGAAAGGAATCTGGTACTCTACCGTGGCAAATCCGCATTCGTCGTTATGAACTACTATCCCTATAACAATGGTCATTTGCTGATCGCGCCCTACCGTCATTCATCGGAGATCAGTGAACTGGACGATGATACGAAGCTGGAAATGATGAACCTGATCGCCCATTGTCAGAAGGCATTGACCGAATTGCTGAATGCCCAGGGTTTTAATGTGGGTATTAATTACGGTGAAGTTGCCGGTGCCGGACTGAAAGAGCATCTCCATATCCATGTGGTTCCCAGGTGGAACGGCGATACGAATTTTATGCCGGTTTCCGGCCATACGAAAGTGGTCAGCCAGGGACTAAAGGAAACCTGGGATACCTTACGCAATTATTTTGAAAATTTGCCGGATAACTGATTGACTCTGGTAGATATTTCATTTAAATTAGCACGCTTTTTTAAGAAAGATTCCGGCGTAGTCCCGATAATTCGGGATAGGTGATTCAAATTAGAGATTTTTTATAAATGATTTTATTCCGGCGTAGCTCAATTGGCAGAGCGGGTGGCTGTTAACCACTAGGTTGTAGGTTCAAGTCC
>CAZAKB010000010.1:0-43726 GCA_964485475.1 uncultured bacterium | reverse complement strand
AGTGACGGTAACCGTTTATAACGATACCTCAATCTGGGTGAATGAAGAAGAGTCGAGGTTTCTGGCGGGGAGTTTTGACTACATTCCTAAGATTCGTTTAAACCCGGACAATGAAAATGTTGGCGGTTATCGATTAAACATTCAACAGCCGTCGGATTACATCATCACGTTTTATGATTCGGTATATACGTATACCGCCGGAGTGCTTGGATATAGGTCACTGCCGTCGAATGTTGGAATATACAATGTTACCGATTCCATGGAAGCGCTTTACGCATTAGCTGATATTGATAAAGACGGCGAATACAGTCATGGCGATGATATGATCATCATTGTGCCCGATAACGATTTTATTTATAAACGATATACCTCCTGGATGATTCGGTTTTCGCCGTTATTTGAGATCGATACAGTGTGGGTTGGCGAAGTACCCTATGCGGATACGACCTGGCTAACAGTTGATCCGCCGTCAGCAGGCGATCAGGTGTATCTGGCCATTGACAAGCCCTTTCGATTGGGCGACGTATTCCGGTTTACACTGCAGGGTGCCGATTCCAGTGATGTGCTGGCGAAGGCGGAGTTGGATGATATCTGTGTTGTCCCGAATCCCTATGTGGTGACAGCCTCATGGGAGCCATCAAATATGTACAAATATGGCCGGGGCGAGAGACGCTTGCATTTTTATCATTTGCCGAAGGACTGCACGATCCGTATCTATAATTTACGTGGGTATTTGGTGGATACGATTGAACATCACAGCACGGCAGATGATGGGCTGGAACCCTGGGACATCTTATCCAAGGATGGCAATGAAATTTCCTATGGTATTTATATATTTCATGTGGATGCACCGGGAATTGGCGAAAAAATCGGAAGGTTTGCGCTGATCAAATGAAACAGTAATATTATGAATCTGGTATGACACATTTTTTTTGTCAAAAAGCTCGCAAATACGTCATTATTTATTTACTGATGTCATTTTTTTACTTTGATGGAATTCTCATCGCCCAAACCCCGGCGAGTATGCGAGGTCACGCCTTGTATCGTCGTCGAGGATTGATGAACGGAAATCTCATTCATACGTTTTTCTGGAATTATTGTGAGGTTGGAGATTATCCGGAGGAACCATCCGGATGCTGGCCAAAACCCGATCATCATTACTGTGATGATGTAACTCTGCTTGTATCAGTGGAAGTAGTGAATGATAGTAGTGAATATATTCATCCGATGGAAACCCAATACCGTGAATTTGTAGACAAGTCGCCCGAAGATATTCCCTGGGGATTCGAGCCTCGCCCGAATTGGTTTAACATGGATGAACAGTACAATAAATTGCCAGCCATGAGTAATAATCCTATTACATGGCCGGAGAGTTGGCCCGATAAATCATACATGTGGAATGGGTATTGGAGTGGATATTTTGGTAAAGGTATCTTCAATGCCGACCTGGAAACCGTATTTGTTTTTGATGATAATCCGGATAAAGAACCAAACCTTTTAATGAATTATTACTGTGATGACCGGGATTCAACTCGTGGAGGTCTGGGATTAGTAGTGAAGGCCCGTGGATTTCAATGGAGCCAGGTCCTTGCGGAAGATTGTGTATTCTGGTTGTATGATATAACCAACGAATCAACCCATGATTATCTCAAATCATATTTCGCTCAATATATTGACTGGGGAATTGGTGGGCATAATTCCGGCAACATCGGTGAATACGACACTGATTTGGATATCGCCTTTGCTTATATGCCGGTTGGAACACTCGGTCTTCCAGGAAGCTGGTACCCGATTGGTCATGCCGGATATGCATTTCTGGAAAGTCCTGGTATTGCTACAGATGATAAGGACAATGATGGCGATGGCATGACCGATGAGTCCCGGGAAAGTGATGCTCCCGGTGATTATATTGATGAGTACCCCTACGGTTTTAATGAAATTCAAAGAGCAGATTTTATCCGGGTTTATGGATATACGCCAACTGCACACTGGTCCAATGACGAAGATTGTGACTGGATATCTTTTACTGACATTAATGGTAATGGAAAATGGGACTCTAGCGAGCCTCAAAATAATGATGTTGGCGCTGATGGAGTGGGGCAATATGAAGTTCACTACACCGGGCCGGATGAGGGCGAGGGAGATGGATTTCCAACGAGTGGCGAACCAAATTATAATGAGACCGATCCCGATGAATCAGATCAAATCGGGTTGACTGGTTTTGAAATATTTGATATACATACCTATGAGTTAATAAACGACGAAGAGAACTGGCGAGTTTTTTCAACATCGCCTTTACCATTGGACCAGATTCTTCAGCCAAATAATCTGGGAATGTTTTTCTCTTCGGGTTCATTTCCATTGTTAGTAAACCAAACCGAACGCTACTCCATGGCGCTGTTATTCGGAGAGGATAAAGCAGATTTAATCAAGAATAAAAAAACTGTTCAGCAGATTTACAATGCGGATTACCAGTTTGCCAAACCGCCCCTGAAGCCGACTCTGAAATTGTATCCGGGTGACGGTGATGTGACGTTGGTCTGGGATGATGTGGCAGAAAGATCCTATGACCCCTTTCTGCAGGAATTTGATTTTGAAGGATATCTGATTTACAGAGGGACTGAGCCGCAATTTCTGGAAAGCAAAATCATCACCGATTCCTACGGCAATTCAACCTACCGCAAACCAATTGCTCAGTTTGACTTGCAGGATGGTAAAAAAGGTCCGCATCCGGTGGATATCTACGGTGTTAAATTCAATCTGGGTGAAGATACAGGAATCCGGCATGCCTATACCGATAAAGATGTAAAAAATGGTCAAACCTATTATTATGCAATTGTTTCCTATGATTATGGATTATATACCTATAGCAATACCGGTGTTGAAGGATTTCAGCCATCGGAGTGTTCCGCGATAATCTCGATGAATTCATTGGGGCAGGTGACCTTCACGGATATCAACTGCGGTGTAGCAATTCCCCGTCCGGCCGCGGCGGGTTACATTCCGGCCCAGATTGATGGCGATATTGAACATGTTGGTCCCGGTACCGGAAGTATTGAGATTGACATTGTGGAGAAGTACAAAATTCCATCGGGACTGACGACATTTGAATTGGCTTTTACTGAAGATTCGAAATTTCATACGGAGGAATTTCCCTATTATTCAGTCCGTGATGTTGCTGCCGATACACTGGTACTGGACAGCATTTATGTGGCCCTTGACGGCGCGGAAAGCCCCGTATTTAGTGGAGTGACGGTAACCGTTTATAACGATACCTCAATCTGGGTGAATGAAGAAGAGTCGGGGTTTCTGGCGGGGAGTTTTGATTACATTCCCAAGATTCGTTTAAACCCGGACAATGAAAATGTAGGTGGTGGCTACCGGTTAAATATCCAGCAGCCATCGGATTATATCATCACCTTTTATGATTCGGTATATACGTATACCGCCGGAGTGCTTGGATATGGATCCCTGCCGTCGAATGTTGGGATATATAATGTTACTGATTCCATGGATGCTTTGTATGCTATAGCGGATAATGATTATGATGGAATATATAATTATAGTGTAGATGATATTGTTATTATTGTTCCTGATGCAGATTTTATATTTAAGCGTTACACCTCTTGGATGATGCGATTTTCGGCATTATATGAAATCGATACAGTGTGGGTTGACGAAGTACCCTATGCGGATACGACCTGGCTAACAGTTGATCCGCCGTCAGCCGGCGATCAGTATTTTCTGGCAATCAGCAAACCCTTCCGTTTGGGAGATAAGTATCGGTTTACGCTACAGGGAGCTGATTCCAGTGATGTGTTGGCAAAGGCGGAGTTGGATGATATCTGTGTTGTCCCGAATCCCTATGTGGTGACAGCCTCATGGGAGCCATCAAATATGTACAAATATGGCCGGGGCGAGAGACGCTTGCATTTTTATCATTTGCCGAAGGACTGCACGATCCGTATCTATAATTTACGTGGGTATTTGGTGGATACGATTGAACATCACAGCACGGCAGATGACGGGATGGAGCCCTGGGACATCTTATCCAAGGATGGCAATGAAATTTCCTATGGAATCTATATATTCCATGTGGATGCTCCGGGAGTTGGCGAAAAAATCGGAAGGTTCGCGCTGATCAAATGAAAAGATATTTACATATAGTGAAACATGTAATGATTGGCCTGGGGCTACTTATGTTTTTAGGAGTTTTCCATTGTGGACAAAAATACCCAGAATCTCCAATAGTAGCCAAAGTTGGAAGCCGCTTGATTACAGCCGACGAATATGCTTTTACTTATGAATTGTCTCCTCGTCAACTGACCAGTCTGGAAAACCATGAAGCGCGGTTAGCTGTGTTGGATAAGTTGATTGAAAGAATAGTGCTAGCCCAAAATGCGGAAAAGCTGGATCTCGGCTTAAAGGATACTATGATGCAGCGAGCCGTTGACCTTTACAGAAGACAGGCGATCAACCGGGAACTCTATTTGAAACATATTCGAACTCCGATTTCGGTCAATGAAGATGAAGAACGCGAAGCCTTTCGCCGGTCAAAAATGACATTGTTTATTAAGCATTTTGAAAGTGAAAATGAAGAGGACGCAATCAATGTTTTAAAAGGAATAACGCCTTTAAAACATACGCCTATATATCCGGGAGTCGAGGAAAAAACGCTGGATATTTTTGGACCAGTTGATGTGATTGGCTGGAATGATGTAAATGATAATCTGGAAGAACACTTGTATAATTTACCAGTTTATCAGTTTTCCGAACCAATTTTTGATGGCCGGAAGTATCATGTTTTTAAGGTTGTAGAGCAGGAAAGAGAAGTCCTTGTTCGTGAAAATGATTTTCTGGCGAATCGTGAATCGATTCATGGCATTTTACGGAAGAGAAAAGAAACCAAAGCCGCATCTCAGTTCGTGCAGGATATTATGGCGCCCCAGAAATTGATTATTAAAGCCGGTGCCTTAAACCAGTTGACGGATAAACTATGGAGTAGTCGTCCGGCCAGTGTCGATCCCCGGATCCAGTATATTTCAAATGATGAGATTAAATACATTTCTGCAAACGATCAGGAGATTGCCCGGCAGCCAATCGCTATTTTCAAAGACGGTACAATGACGGTAGATGATATTTTATTTCATTATAAAGTCAATCCGCAAAAAATCAGTTATGACAGTGAATTAGCCTTGCGAGAGAGCCTGAAAAACGCCGTTGCACTGTATGTCAGGGATTGGGTTTTTTCAGAAAAGGGAATTCGGGAAAAACTGGATCGCTGGCCTTCCGTAAAGGAAGAGGTGCAGACCCGGAGCGAATATCTGTTGGCGAAAAAAATGGTCAATTCGATTTATAATGACAATGTTGCCGATTTTAAAAACGATGAAGAATTTCAAAACTATTTAAATAAGTATATATCTGAATTAAAAGAAAAAGCGAACATTCAGGTATTTGAAGAACAATTAATGGCTGTAAACACGACGGATGAAGGACTTTCCCGGAAAGTTGATTTCATCGCTGTTTATGCACAATAATCGAACAGGAGAGTTCCATGATAACAGTTCGAATAAAACCAATTTGGAAAAAATCCATTGGGATTTCCACGCTTGTTTTTTTACTATTGTCTCCGGTTTTTGCTGGCTCGGACAGGTTAACAAATGTGGGAACAACCGCGGCGCCATTTCTGGAAGTTGGAGTTGGTTCCAGGGCGATTGGAATGGGTGGTGCTTTTGTCGCTGTGGCCAATGATGTATCGGCGCTCTATTGGAATCCGGCCGGAATATGCCGGGTTGGTCATGGGGAAGCGGTTTTTGAACGGGTTAATTGGCTGGCGGATATTAATTTTAATTACTTGGGAGCGATAATTCCATTTGGCAGATGGGGTACCGCCGGTTTATTCCTGAATGCCATGACCGTGCCGAAAATGGCGGTGCGGTCAGTCGATTTTCCCGATGGTACCGGGGAAGAGTATGATGCCAGTAGCCTGGCAGTGGGCTTATCATATTCTTTTGCATTGACTGACCGTTTCTCGATCGGATTTACCGGGAAATATATTTCCGAACGGATCTGGCATGAGAAAACATCCAGCATCGCTGTTGATATTGGCACTCTCTATTTCACGGGGTTGAAAGGTTTACGGATTGGCGCGGCGATTACCAATTTTGGACCATCCATGCAAATGGATGGTAGTGATTTGATTATTTATCATGATGCTGATCCGAGTATTGATGGCAATAATGACCGCATTATGGGAAAATTGATGACCGACGAATGGCCTTTGCCGCTAAATATGCAGTTCGGCATTGCTTATGATGTCTTTGATACAAAATTTTCCAGGTTCACAATTGCCCTTGATGCTTTTCATCCAATTAATAATACTGAAAGTATCAACACGGGCTGTGAATTGTCAATTCTGAACATGTTATACGCGCGGGCTGGTTACCAGGCAATCGGTCAACAGGACACCGAAGAGGGACTAACCTTTGGAGCGGGTATCAAGTATAAAATGTTTGGCCAATCCAATATTAAATTTGACTATGCCTACGCGGATTTTGGATTACTGGAATATGTTAGCCGCTTTACTTTACGGCTGGATTTTTGAGTTTATATCGATAAAATCCTGTAAGTTTAATTCAGGATTATATAATAAATATTGAGACGTTTATAAGGTGGGAACATCAATGCTAAAGACCATAAAATATTCCTGCAGCCTGCGTATTGTTTTTTTAATGTTGGTTATTATTTGTATTTGCGGTGCCGAACAGATTAATGTCAACCGTGTTGAACAGATGCCAAATCTTCCAAGTCCTTATCTGATGCGTGACTGGAAGAAGGTCAGTCTCGGTTATGATAGTTTGGTGTTCGATCTCAACCGGACCGGACAATATTTACCACTGATCTGGATCAATACCAATACGACTAACTATCCAAATCACAATAGCTTTGGCTTGCACACGGTTGTAGGAACGCCCTATCCATCCAATGCAGAAGCAATAAATGTATTACCGGCTGTGATCAGCGCGTCGCTGGTAGGCATTGATAAAAGCAATCAAAACGGTCATAACTGGGTGCTGGGTTGTGAAGAATGGTTTAACCGACGGCCGGAAGAGAATGTGTATCTTAACGGCCCGTCAACACAGAGTGGCGATGACTGGTGGTATTCCATGATGCCCAATGTTTTCTTTTACCAATTGTATGATCTGTATCCCGGAACTGGAGATTTTTCTTATCAATTGACCTCTGTGGCCGATCAATGGCTGAAAGCCGTGGAAACTATGGGGGGAAGCGCAGCTCCCTGGAAAAAAGCATCGATGAATTATCGTGGCTGGTATTTGTCGACGATGACACCGTATACGTCTGGTGTCAGGGAACCGGAATCTGCCGGATCCATCGCCTGGATATTATACAACGCATTTATCGAGACTGGTGATTTGCGTTATCGGCGAGGTGCTGAATGGGCATTGGAATTTCTAAGCGGTTTTTCAACGAATGCAGCCTATGAATTGCAATTGCCCTATGGCGTTTATACTGCGGCACGAATGAATGCTGAATTAGGAACGACGTATAACGTCGAAAAAATGCTGAACTGGTGTTTCGACCCTGATGGCAATGTTCGTTCATGGGGCGTGACACTGGGTAATTGGGGGGGCTATGATTGTGATGGTCTTGTTGGCGAAGCACTAAACGACGGCTATGCCTTTGTCATGAATGGTTATGAAATGGCCGGAGCGTTAGTACCGATGGTTCGCTATGATGACCGGTTTGCCCGGGCAATTGGAAAATGGGTGCTGAACCTAGCGAACGCTTCACGTTTGTTCTATTCACCATTTTTACCCGATAGTCTCCAAGATGGCGAATTATGGGCTAAGGAATACGATCCTAACGGGTGTATTGCTCATGAATCGATGCGTGAAATTGAACCGAACTGGCAGGTTAGTCCTTTTGCCACGGGTGATGCAATTGGTGGAGATTGGGGATTTACAAATTTTGCCCTTTACGGCGCCTCACATGTGGGTATCATGGGCGGAATTATCGATACGACGGATGTTCAGGGAATATTAAAACTGGATTTGCGAAAGACCGATTATTTTCAGGATAACGCCTATCCCAGTTACTTGTTTTATAATCCTTATACAGAGGCGAAAACAGTCACAATTGATGTCGGTTCTGAATCAATCGATCTTTATGATGCGGTGTCCAACAGCTTTCTTGTCCAAAGTGTATCCGCCCAGACAGTTATTACAGTACCGGCTGACGATGTCTTGTTACTTGTGTTGGTCCCCGCAGACGGGACAATTAGCTACGACGAGGAAAAAATGTTGGTCAATGGTGTTGTGACAGATTATAAATCCGATAATGTTGTTGGCAATCACAGCCCCAGAATCAAAACCCTGGCGGCAGATTCAACGACGATTTTATTCCATCAATCGCTTGATATATTTTGTACTGCGACTGATCGCGACCTTGATCAATTAACCTATATCTGGGCTGTTGGGACAGAAGTGCTGGATACTGATTCAACAGTGTTGACTTGGACAGCGCCGGAGATTGATAGTGTCTTTATGATCTATTGTTCCGTAAGTGATGGTGTTTCGGCGGCGGTACGGGATAGTATTCAAATCACTGTTATTGAAGCTATTAATCATGCACCGGTTATAAACGATTTAATTGCTTCTGCCGGTAAAATTGATATGGGTGACACCACATTTATCAGTTGTATCGCCAGTGATCCTGATTTGGATATTTTGAATTATAGTTGGTTCACAGACACTGGAATAATACTTGGAACTGATTCCACGATTTCCTGGATTGCACCGGATTCCGTAGGTTATTATTACGTTAAGTGTACAATTAGTGACAATCGCGGTGGCTTCGACTCCGACAGTATTGGTATTGTGGTTCGGGATTCAACGGGTTCGCAGACCGGCGATCCGGTAGCCTGGTATCCTTTCAGCGGGAACGCTGATGATCTCAGTGGAATGAACAATCATGGTATTGTGAGCGGTGCTGATTTGACGACAAACCGTTTCGGTAATCTGAACAGTGCCTATTTATTTAACGGAACAAGCGATAATATTCGTGTTCCCGTTACTGCCAGTCTGAATTTTACCGATGCGATTACAGTTAGTTTCTGGATGAATGCGACAGAACTTTACAGTAGCCGTGAATCCTATCCGATTTCCCATGGTAATTGGGAAAATCGCTGGAAAGTGTCGATTATTCCCGATAAACGGATTCGCTGGACGGTAAAAACAACCGACGGCACCAAAGATCTGGATTCCGATATAAAAGCCTCGACAAATACCTGGTATCATGTGGTCGGACTGTATGACGGCAGCAATTTTGAAATATTCATCAATGGCGCCATCGATGCCCATTCTAACTTTTCGGGGACCATTATGACGACTAATATTGATCTGATGATTGGTCAGGTGCTACCCAATGTCAGTACCTATAATTTTAAAGGTATGATTGATGATGTTCGCATATATGATTATGCACTGTCATTGGAAGAAATCGAAGCCCTTTACGGGGAAACCAGCGCGATACATTCTGAAATACAAAAAATTCCCGAACAATTTTCATTATCCCAAAATTATCCGAATCCTTTCAATCCGTTGACGACAATTCGGTATAAATTGCCGGTGGGTAGAAATGTCAAACTTCAGGTCTTTGATTTGGCCGGACGATTGGTGCAGACACTGGTTGATGAAGATAAACAGGCGGGTAATTACACAGTAATGTGGAATGCTCAGGATGTTAGTTCCGGCATTTACTTTTATCGAATCCAGACAGGTGAATTCACATCGGTTAAAAAATGTGTGAAACTGAAATAATAATGATTCTTCGTAATTTAAATTTCCAAGCATATATTTCTTTTGATATGAATTCAGGAGATTTACTATGATTGGTAGACAAATCTATCGTTTTTCTATTCTCTTTCTATTTTGTACATTTTTTGTCCTTCAACTATCGAATATTATAATTGCTGAGACGGGAAATGCCAGAAACAGGCGAAGGGCAATATTAGATGGTAATCATGTTAAAACCCTGTTTTGGAATTTTGGAGAAATCGGTAGTTATCCTGATGAACCAACGGGGTGTTGGCTATCTGATGATCATCATTATATTGATGGGATTACATTAATGATATCTGTCGCTACAGATGATAATAACGGTAATCAAATTCATCCTCTTGAAACTCAATATCGGGAATTTGTTGACAGATCGCCAGAAGGTATACCCTGGGGATTTGAGCCTTTACCCGGTTTTTTTAATCCTTATCAAGAATGTATTGCTCAAAGTAATAAACCATCAACGTGGCCTGCCTGTTGGCCTGATAAAATGAATGATCCTGACAATCCGGGTTGGTCGGGATATTGGAATAGTTACTTTGGTAAAGGATTAAATAATCCCTTCATTAATTTGGAGTCCTATTATGTAATGGATGATGACCCAGATGAGGAATGGAATTTTTATCCTGATGAAAACGATCATAGCCGAAGGGGTGTCGGACTTGAGGTATCCGTACGTGCGTTGCAATCATCATATCCTTTACTGGAAGATGGCGTCTTTTGGATATACGATATCAGGAACGAAGGCACTCATGATTATGATAGTGCCTATGTTGGTTTATATATTGATTGGGGAATTGGTGGGATTGGTGATAATGATTCTGATTATGTAATGTTTGATACGGATCATAATTTGGTGTATGCGTATGATGGCGACGGATATGGATATCCCGATAATTGGCAAGTTGGTTATTCCGGTTTGTCTTTTCTGGAAACACCACATAACAATGAAATGACAGGTGTTAAAATATTCAGGGTACACGAAGTAGAACTACGGAACGATGAATTGATATGGCAAATTTATCAGGAACCAATTCCAGAAAGTAAGGAATATAAAAATAAATCAATGGCGACAATCCTATCTTCCGGACCATTTTCAATTTATGCCGGAGATACAGTTCGTTTTGTGACGGCTCTTTTATTTGGAGATGATGAGGACGACTTGATCCAAAATTGTCAATATGCACAAGCATTTTATGATTCTGAGTTTATTTTACCGGATAGTTTGTCTGTATTATCGGCAGTATTTGATACAGATAAATATTTTGGATCTCCACTTTTGGAAGTTAGTTTTTTTGATTATTCAACCAATGATGGAATTAATGAGATTATAAGTTGGTACTGGAATTTTGGTGATAACACAACAAGTACCCAGCAGAATCCATCTCATATTTATCAAGAAGAGGGTATTTACGATGTCACTTTGATTGTTATTGATCAAGCAGCGAAGGTGTCAAAAATTATCAAGGAGTCAAAAATAATTGTTGATCAATTCACCCAGATTTTAGATGGTACCATTATTTATGATTCATTATTTAATTCATATAAACCAAAATGGAATGATTTTAATAATGACGGATTCCAGGACCTTTTAATTATCCGGGGATCATTTAATAAATTTGGTATTAAACCTAATCAATATAATTCTTTATATAAAAATAACCGAGATGGCACATTCTCATCTATGACATCATTAAGCTTTGTAAATGAACTGAAACCATCATCGGATGCCTGCTGGGGTGATTATAATAATGATGGATATTTGGATTTATTTATAGCAAATGGAAATGATAAGAGTGATGTAAACAACCAATTATTTATCAATAATGGGGATGAAACATTTTCTGAAATAACTGAAGGTGAAATCGTTAATGATGGCGGGAAATCATTTGCATGTGCTTGGGCAGATTATAATCGGGATGGGAATATTGATCTGTATGTGGCAAACTTTGGAAGTAACTTTCTCTACCGGAATGAGGGAGATGGTACATTTAGTAAAA
Source organism: uncultured bacterium (assembly GCA_964485475.1). Taxonomy (GTDB): domain Bacteria; phylum Fidelibacterota; class UBA2242; order UBA2242; family UBA2242; genus B118-G9. The sequence goes on along the minus strand of CAZAKB010000010.1, from coordinate 31,869 downwards.
TAAGCGAAGGTGATATTGTTACTGATGATGCCAATTCCAATGCTTGTTGTTGGGGTGATTACGATAATGATGGTGATCCGGATTTATTTGTTGCGAATTATGGTGACAATTGTCTTTATAGAAATAATAGTGATGGAACTTTTGATAAAATTGACAGTGTGAATGTAGTCACTGATGCGAGTTATTCACAAGGCTGTAGTTGGATTGATTATAATAATGATGGTTTTTTGGATCTATTTGTTGTGAATGGATATTCCGCTTTTGGGAAAAGAAATATTTTATATCAAAACGATGGCGATGGGACTTTTACAGAAATTATGGAAGGTGAAATTGTTACTGATGAAAATAATTCAATTAACTGTTGCTGTGAAGATTATAATAATGACAGTGATCCAGATATTCTTGTAATTAATACAGTAAATGTAGATAATATGCCAGATCTTGAGGAAGAAAATAGTATTTATTTGAATCATTATGATGGAAATTTTATTAAAAAATCTACAGGCCTTTGCCTGACAAGTGCACCCTATTCAATGAATATGGGGGCTGCTTTGGCTGATATAAATAATGATGGCTTTTCTGATATTATAAATACTCATATATATTTCAATAGCTTATATATTAATCAAGGAAATCAAAAACATTGGATTACCATTGGATGTAGCGGTATTTCATCGAATTCATCCGCAATTGGTACAAGAGTTTGTTTAAAAGCAACCGTTAATGGTAATTCAATATGGCAAATGAGAGATATTTTTGGACAGAACGGATCGAGTTTAAATGCTCGATTTGGACTCGGTAATGCAAGTATCATTGATTCAATAGTTGTCATATGGCCAAGTGGAATAGTTGATAGATATACAAATATTGATATTGATCAGTTTGCACGCGCCACCGAAGGAGTCGGATGGGAAGGAAGCGTTGGAATAACTGATCGGAATGAATTGACTCCAACTTTTTACTCATTATCCCAAAATTATCCCAATCCCTTCAATCCGTTGACGACAATTCGGTATCAATTGCCGGTGGGGGGAAATGTCAATTTACAAATGTTTGATTTGACAGGCCGGCTGGTACAGACATTGGTTGATGAGAATAAGCAGGCTGGTGACTATACCATAATCTGGAATGCCCAGAATGTCAGCTCCGGAATCTATTTCTATCGTATTCAAACCGAGGGATTCACGTCGGTAAAAAAGTGTGTAAAACTGAAGTAGTATCAAATGATCACAGGACTGATAATAAAAGAAAGTTTAGAAACAAGCGATGTGTTTGAAGATAATGATTTAAAAATAACGAAAACCGAGAGTTGGAAACTCGGAGAAAGAGCGGCAGATTTTCAACCTAAAATATGGACTGCCCTATTTATTGAAGGTAAAGAAGAAAAAATAGAAGCAATAGTTGATAAGATTTCTAAATCAATATTACCTAAATGGTACGCGAATGTCTCAAATGACACAATGGAATATGTCATATTTCATGAGAAAATCTTCATACACAAAAAAGGTAATAAAAATGATGCGAAAGAAGCAATTAGTTATGGAAAATCCGTTGGTATCCCGGCAAATCAGTTAGATTGGATATGATTTTTAATTTACTTCATGTTTGTAAATCGGAGTGTCAATTATGAAATGGCAATATGGATTACTTTTGGGAATACTGTTTTTCTTTAATTGTTATCAAAAACTTGATCAAGTTGATCTTACTATTAATTTTTCAGGCAACGCTCAAATCGAAGTGGGTGGTCCTTTTGTCGGGGCAGAATTCCACCACAGCTACCCGGCTCCTCAGCGAATTAGTTTTTTCTACCCGATTGCCAATAGCATCGATATGAGCACGGATTACTGGTTTCGGGATACGACCCTGGCGATGGAAATCGGACTGAAAATTGGTGATAATGATCGGGAAAATATCGGTTGGACTTCCACTGAATTCAACCTGACACCCTTTAACGTAAAATTCAATCAGAAAAATTGTCAGGTTTCCTATCAATTCTGTAAAAACAAACCCGCGATGGTGATTTCTGTTGAGGTGACCAATAATAGCGACTCAACTGCTATTTTTGAACTGGATACACGACTTCAAACGACCATCCGGACCTGTCATACATTTCGATGGATTAAACCGGCAAATAGTGAATATCATCCGGAAAACGGAACGGCAATTACCCATTATAACGATGAAGAGATCAAAGATATTGTCGTATTTTTCACAAACGCCGGTGAACTGCCGTCGGTTCTTCAACCCGATTCCTTGTCTACGACATTTATCTATAATGAGGAACTGAAACCTGCGGAGAAATTACAGATTGTGCAGATTATCGGATCGAGTTATGCGGATGAAGCGCAGGATATCATCGATTATTTAGTGAAAAACTATCAGGAAGAAGTCGATCAGTACGAACAATATGTAAAAGATAAAGCAACCAAAGAATACACATTTAACACGGCAGATCCTGTATTTGATAAATCGGTGTACTGGGCAAAAGCCATGCTGGCATCGCTGGATCATTATATTGATGGTAATTTTGTTCCTATGCCCTGTCCGGCGGAGTATAATTTTTATTTTACCCATGACGTGCTGGTGACTGATTTGGCGGCTGTGAATTTTGATCTGCTGAGGGTAAAACGGGATATTGAGTTTATCCTGGATCATGCGACAGAAGACTTCATTATTCCCCATGCTTATTATTGGAAAGACGGGGAATACCGCACGGAATATGCGGATTCCAATAACTGGAACCATTTTTGGTTCATCCAGGTGGCGGCGAGTTACCTGCGGCATTCCGGTGATGAAGAATTGCTCCTGCAAGCATATCCTTATCTGAAAAAGAGTCTTGAATATGCACTGCACAGTCAAGAGCCTGATGGATTATTATATGCTTATTACCTGGATGGTTGGGATATTGGGCATAATTTTGGTCCCCGTGCGTTTATGACAATCCTAGCGATCAAGGGAATTCAGGATTTTGTTTATATTTCTTCTGTGTTAGACAAGAATATTGATCGGCTGCTCGAATACGAGTTGCTCGCTGACCGGATGGAGCAAGCATTGATTGAGAAACTCTGGAGTGATAAAACCGGATTTCTTGTCAACTACTATGAAAATGGTGAAATCGATCCCCATTATTATGCCGGGTCATTGCTGGCCGCGCATTTTCGGTTACTGGATGATGACAAACGACAGAATTTGATTAAAACAGCCGGAGCGAAACTGGTTGACCCGGATATCGGTGTTTATACGGTTTATCCGCCGGATTTTCACCTACTGGGAGAATTCCTGAAATTCAAAGGCAATGAAGTTGGCCCGCCATACCATTATGCCAACGGCGGTGTCTGGAATCATTGTAATGCATGGTATAGCCTGGGTTTGATGGCGACTGGACAACGATCTGAGGCTGCGAAATTTATTCGCAGGAATATGACCTTAGATGGGATTATTAACAGCCCCAATGGTCAACCGGCGATGTATGAATATCGCTGCAGCAATAAGGATGACGCGGACGTTTATGGGAAAATTGATAAACCGAATTTTCTGTGGGCAACCGGCTGGTACCTTTACTCATTATATCACCTGTATGGAATTGAGGAAAATGTTTGGAATATCTCGATGAAGCCATTCGTTCCTGAAAATCAGGAATCCTGCCATTTTGATATCGCTTTCCAGGGAGAAAAATGTGTCATCTCCATCCATGGTAAAGGTGGTTTCATTGAATCGATTTCCAATGGATCAGAGTCCTGTGTCTCGGCTGTGTTTCCATTGAACAGTCGTAATAGCGTGGAATACAATTTCCTGTGTGGGCAACCTGAAACGCCCTACCTTGAATCCACGGAATCTATCGTTTTATCTTGTGATTATGATCGCTGGAACAAACACATGTTCATGAAATTAAAAGCCTTTCCTGGGCATCGAAATCATATTAGTATTATTTCCCCATATAAGCCGGGTCTTGTCAAATTTGAAAACCAAGTTATTGATGATTATACAATCGAAGAAATTGAACAAATTTACCGGATTCACCTGGATGTTCGTCATCAGCAATCCGTTTCTGAACTGCGGATTAGTTTTTTAAATAATCATGCAAAGGATTAATTATGGTTAAAAATATAAAAATAATCAGTTTATTAGTAATGTTGCTAATTATGGTGCACTGTGATTCAGACCGGCAATTGGAGCAGGAATTAGCCATTCATTATCATGGCGACGCCAAACTGGAAGTTGGCGGGCCTTATGTGGGTGTTGAATTCCATCACAGCGCCATGATTCCCCAGCGGATTAGTTTTTTTTATCCCGTTGCAAATAGCATTGATCACAGCCGGGATTACTGGACTCGGGATACATCGTTTGTTGCCGATTGGTCTTTGAAAATCGGCAATAATCTGGCAGTCAGTATCGGCCGAGATGCTTCGGAATTTGAATTGACACCCTATTCGGTGACTTTTAATTATGCTGAAAATGGTTATTCCCTGAATAGTAGATATCAATTTTGTAAAGATAAACCGGCGATGGTTTTGAACATTCAAATCACGAATACAAGTGAGAAAACCGAAGAATATGAGTTTGACTCGCGTTGGTGGACATCACTCCGGACTTGCCATACCTTTCGTCCGATCGAGCAGGCCTGGACCGATCAGGACAGTTCAACAATTTATACTCACTTTGATGATCCTGATGCGGATTTTGCAGACGTATTTGTGACCAATGCCGGGGATATGCCGACCTTTACAAATAGTCGAGTCGATTACTTGAATTCACCGAAAAAATATGGCATGAGCAAGGAAAATGAAAAGGCCAAACCGGTTTCGCAATTCATTTATCAGAAACGCTTGAGGCCGGGTGACACAATGAATATTATCCAGATAATCGGTTCCTCGAAGGGTAATGAAAGCCGCTCGTTGGTTTCATATTTGAAAAATAACCACCAGACAGAAGTGACTAATTTTGAAAAATATGTGATTGACAAAGCCTATACTCAGAGTATCATGGAAACCAATTGCCTAAAAACCGATCATTCTGTGGCCTATGCCAAAGCCGTTATGGAAGCCAACACACACTATCTGGATCGTGAATTTGTGCCAATGCCCTGTCCGGCTGAGTACAATTTTTACTTTACTCATGACGTTCTGGTGACGGATCTGGCGGCGGTGAATTTCGATCTTGAACGGGTAAAAAGAGATTTGGATTATATCATCCGACATGCTGATGAAGAGAACATCATTCCCCATGCTTATTATTGGAAAGATGGGAAATATGTGACCGAGTATGCCAGTTCTGACAATTGGAATAACTTTTGGCTAGTCCAAGTGAGTGCTAAGTATCTGCGGCACTCCGGTGATCGTAAATTTGTCGAAAAACTTTATCCTTTTATCAGTAAAAGCGTTGAACGTTCATTATTGACCCTGGAAGAGGATAACCTTATGTGGTCTTTCAGGCCGGACTGGTGGGACATTGGCCAGAATTATGGTCCACGAACGTATATGACGACTTTGGCAATTAAAACCCTGCGGGATTACATTTATTTGTCTATAGCACTTGAGAAGAATCCTGACAGAATCCTAGAGTATGCATTACTGGCGAATGAGATGCAGGCGGCACTCGTTGAAAAATTATGGAATGAGGATATGAACTATCTGGTGAATTATCATAATGACGGTTCACTGGATGAACATTACTATATCGGTTCGCTGCTGGCGGCCCATTACGGCTTGCTTGATAATGAAAAACAAAATCTGCTGGTTCAGACAGCAACGGAAAAAATGGTGGATAAAAACGTTGGCATTTACAATGCCTATCCCATGGATTTTGAAAAATGGGGTGAGTTCATGAAATTCGTTGGCAATGAAGCCGGCGCGAAATATTACTACTTTAACGGCGGTATCTGGCCGCAGGGGAACGCCTGGTACGCGATGGCGTTGATTGCCAATGGAGAAAAAAAGGCTGCAGCGACATTCATCGATAAAACCATGTCACTCCACGGCATTATGGAAGGACCGAATGGGCAACCGGCGTATTATGAAGTCCGTAATGCCAATAAAGATAATCTGTCCGAATACGGGACTGTTGATAAGCCACAATTTCTTTGGGCGGGAGCATGGTATTTGAATTGCCTCTACCAAGTTTATGGCGTGGAAGAAAATGACTGGAATATTGCCCTTGATCCATTTCTTGAGGAAAATCAGAAAGAGTGTGAATTTACCTTGTATGTCGATGGCAAGCCCTTGCTGGTCAGTATTGAAGGAAAGGGAAAAGCGATCAAAGAAATTTGCTACGATGACAACGTTGTTTCAACAGCGGTTTTTCCGGAAAGGTTGCCTGATATCCGTGAGGTCGATATTAAACTTGGCAAACCGAAACAGCCCTATCTGGTGAGCACTGATGCGGTTTTAAAGTTTTGCGAATTTAAAAAGGGGCAGTTAGCTATTCATTTGAGTGCTTCTGCTGGGCATTTCAACAACACAGTTGTTATTTCACGGTCAGTTCCGAAACGAGTTACACTGGACGGTAAAGAGATAGTAGAATGGAAAATAAACGATCACAAAGATTATAAAGAAATTCAGATAAGTGTTTTACATTCGATGCAGGAATGTAATCTGATACTTGAATTTTAAAATGGTTGAACAAAACATCAAAATAATGAAACATGGTTGTCACAAACAGAGATGTGCAGTCGTTTGCACAATAATTCTGATATGTGTTTTTTTGCAATGTGATAAACAGCATAATGGGAATCAGCAAAAAAGTGACAGAGTCCAAATAACGTACTGGTGTTCTTCCAACCAGGATGAGATTGATCTGGCTAAGTACCTTGTTGATCGATGGAATGCCAGTCATGATAGTATCAATGTTCAGTTGCAACCGATTCCCGCCAGCCAATCATCCGAGGAAGTTCTGTTGGCCGCCATTGCAGCCGGGACGACTCCTGATCTTTGTTCAAATATGTGGCCCGGTGCCATGGATGATTTTATCTCCTCTGGCGGACTCGTTCGTCTGGACCAATTTCCCGATTTTGTTGATTATATCTCCGAAAGAGTTCCGGCGGATTTACTGGAAACCTTTCGGGCGCCGGATGGGCATTTTTATCAATTACCCTGGAAATCGAATCCGATTATGATAGTGTATAATAAAAATATATTTCATGATGCCGGAGTTGAAAATATTCCCAGAACCTATTCAGAATATATTGAAGCGGGCCGAAAAATAACCCGGGATATTGACGGAGACGGGAATCTTGATGTCTGGATGTCTCACCGTGATACCAAACCAATCTGGTGGCAGCGCTTCTTTGATTATTACACGTTTTATATTGCAGCGTCGGGTGGGAAGACACTATTTGATGGACCTGAAATTATTTTTAATAACGAAGCTTCTGTGAAGGTGTTTGATTTTTTTCAGAGGGTTTATAAGGAAAATTTATTTGCAAAAACGACTTTTGTCGGTGATGCATTTATTCTGGGAAAATTAGCTACTCAGATCGCCGGTCCCTGGCATGTTTCCCATGTGGAGAAATTCCGACCGCCGGGCTTTGAGTATGGAATATTCCCGATACCGGTTCCCGATGATTATCAAGGGCCGGTCTATACATTTGGGGATTTTAAAAACATTTCAATCTTCAGTACAACGGAACATCCTGGAGCTACTTATAAATTTGCCAAATATCTTATAACCGCAGAAGCGGATTTAAAATTGCTGGAATACACATTGCAGATGCCGATCAGAAAAGATTTAACAGGAAATCCATTATTTAAAGACTTTTTCATGAAAAATCCAAATCTGGTTTATTTCGCCGAGCAGGCGCCCTTTACCCGGGGAATGGATGGGGTCTCCGATTTAAAGGAAATATTTGATGCGATTTCACAGGAATATGAGGCTTGTGCGATTTTTAACCGGCGGGAACCAGCTGAAGCTATTAAAAATGCGGCAGAACGTGCCAGAGTAATCATCGAATGGAACCGTTCCAGATGAGTAATATGCTTGGTAAAATAAAATCCAGTGAGAAATCTGGCTACCTGATGAGTCTGCCCTATGTGCTTTATTTTTGCATTTTTGTGGCCTTTCCCTTGATCTTTTCCTTCATTTTAATTTTCCATAAATGGAACATTGTTACGCCAATGCAATGGATCGGATTGCGAAATTTTGTTAGACTGTTTCATGACATTCAGTTTTTTAAATCGATAAGAAATACTCTGGTTTTTCTGGCTATTCATATTCCATTACAGATTACGGTGGCGCTTTTTTTTGCAATACAGTTAAATAAAAAAATAAAATTTCGAGGATTCTTTCGGGCATTGTTTTTTCTGCCGGTGATCGTTTCCGGAGTGGTAATCACAATTCTCTGGGAACAATTATACGCATATGAGACCGGTTTATTGAATTTGATTATTACCGGCCTGGGATTAGAACGGATTCCCTGGATTAACAGTCCCGAATGGGCGATGCCGTCGATTGCCATCATGGCAACCTGGAAGAATGTGGGATTGTATATCATTCTGTTTTTAGTTGGCTTGCAGGGAATTCCACAATATTTATACGAAGCTGCTGAAATGGATGGCGCCAAATCGGTACAACGGTTTTTTCATATTACCATTCCATCGCTAAATAATACCATGTTGCTGGTTATTATATTATCAACAATCGGTGGTTTTTCGTTGTTTATTGAACCCTTTGTCATGACCGGTGGCGGTCCAATGAACAGTACCTTGTCAGCGATGCTTTATATTTATAATCAGGCATTCTATTTTGGACATATGGGCTATGCCGCAACGCTTGGTTTCTTTTTCGCTTTTGTTATCCTTATCGTAATCCTGATCCAGAAAAAAGTCGTGGAAAGAGAATAGTATTGGAAAAGAAAAGTAGTATTTGGGTCTATTTTACGTTAGCATTCGGAGGTTTGATCTTTGCCTATCCATTTTTGTGGATGTTATCCGCAACATTCAAACCTGAAATGGAAATCTCTGAAATTGGTTTGATGTCCGCTAATTTTTCATTGGATAATTATCGGGCGGTTTTCAATAAAATTCCCATTGGACGTGCATTATTGAACAGTATATTTGTCTCTTCCTGTGTGACATTCTCAGCGGTTCTGTTTGGTTCTATTGTTGGATATGCGCTGGCCCGCCTCCGGTTTTGGGGTCGTGAACTGATATTGGGAGTAATCCTGTTTACCATGGTTATTCCATTCCAGATTACCCTGATTCCAATGTATATCCTGATGGTTAAATTCGGCTGGGTTGATACGTATATGGCGCTAATTGTACCAGGTATGATCAGCACGTTCGGGATTTTACTGTTCAGACAATTTTTTCTGGACATTCCCCAAGATTTGATCGATGCTGCCCGGATCGACGGTTGTAGCGATTTGACAATCCTGTTTAAAATGTTTTTTCCTCTGTCCAAACCGGTTATTATCACTGTCGGGATTCTGTCGTTTATGGGCAGCTGGAATGATGTACTCTGGCCGTTAATTGTTGTCCGGGTCAGAGAGCTGATGACAATGCCGCAAATGGTGACGCTGTTCAAAGTCGGAGGTCAGGCCGAAAGCCAGATCGGTTCGCAGCTGGCCGCTGCAGCATTGCTGGCGATTCCGATTGTCATTGTATATGCTTTTTTCCAGCGATATTTTATTGAAAGTATGGCCACTTCAGGATTAAAAAGTTAGAGAATTAATGCGTGCTGCTGAGTATAACGGAAATAAACTTCAACTGATCAATCGTACATTGCGAGAGCCCGGTAGCAGAGAGATATTATTGAAAGTCTCTGCTTGTGGAATTTGCGGGACAGATATTAAAATTCTTGAAGGAAAATCGGCATCAACACCCCCGGTGATATTGGGACATGAATATTGCGGGATTGTTGAAAAAATTGGAACCTATGTTAAAAATATTTTGGTGGGTGATTTTGTCAACGTTGACCCGAATATCCATTGCGGTGAATGCCGGTTTTGTCGAGCGGGGAAAATTAATCTCTGTGAAAACCTGACCGCACTTGGAGTGGATATCGATGGAGGTTTTGCCGAATATTGCCTGGTTCCGGCGAAGCAATGTTATCAAATACCGGTATCAATAAATCCAATCCATGCTGCCTTGATGGAACCACTGTCCTGTGCGATTTATGGTTTTCAAAAAGCAACTATTCAGAGTGGTGATTCGGTAGTAATTGTTGGTGGCGGTGTGATTGGACTATTGATATTGAAATTATGTCGGCTATCCAGCGCAAAACAGATAATTATTATCGAAACCGATGAAAACCGCCGGGAAATTCTTCAAAATTCCGGTGCGGATATTGTCATTGATCCAAACGATGAGACATTGCTCAGAAATCTTACTGAAATTACGAATGGTGGCGCCGATGTTGCCATTGAATGTGTCGGATCGTGTGCTGCTATTGAACAATCCTATCATTTATTAAGAAGAGGTGGGCGGTTAGTTATTTTTGGTGTCAGCCCGTCAGACCAGCATTGGAAAGTTTTACCCTATGATATATTTCGAAATGATATCACAATAACAGGGTCATTTTTGAATCCCTTTACCTTTCAAACAGCAGTGGATTTGATCACTGCACAGAAAATCCAGATTTCTGATATCGATGTGAAAACCTTTTCGCTAAACCGGATTCATGAGGCCTTTGAAAACCAGATCCAGCGTAAAAGCATGAAAACTGTGATTGATTTGAATTTATGAAACAATGCGATGTAGTCTGTATCGGCGAGTTGATCATTGATATGATTTCCCAGGAACCGGGAAAATCATTATCGAAGGCAAAAACGTTTTCCAAATTTGCAGGCGGTGCTCCGGCAAATGTTGCCGTTGGGCTGGCCAATCTAAGTCGTAACGTACGCTTCGCCGGAAGGGTCGGAGATGATTCTCTTGGCTTGTTTTTAAAACAATACCTGGAAGATTATTCAATCAACACGGATTTACTAATCGCCGATCAAAATCTGAAAACCCGTCTTGCATTTGTTAGCATTGACAATCAGGGGGAACGGTCATTTGAATTCTGGGAAAAGAATCCCGCTGATCTGGCGTTAATGGCGGATGATGTTCTTCAATCTGCATTTAATCAATCAAAGATAATTCATTTTGGCTCTTTAGGTTTAACGGATATAAAAAGTCGCAAAGAATTTATTAAAATTGCCAAAGCCGTTAAATCATCGGACACACTGATTTCTTTTGATCCAAATTACCGTTCGTCACTCTGGAAATCGGAATCAGAAGCCTTTCGTGTACTAAATGCGTTTGCATCAAGGGCACATATAATAAAAATGGATATAGAAGAGGCGAAATTCCTATGCAATTGTGACAGTCTTGACGAAATTTTAGAGTTATTGACTTTTAAAACAAGCCAGATAGTTGCGATTACAATGGGGAAGGATGGTTGTATTCTGAGGAACAGGAAATATTCTGTTAAAATTCCGGAATTTAAAGTCAACGCTGTCGATTCGACCGGCTGTGGCGATGCGTTTATGGCTGCTTTACTTGATGGAATTATTTCGTTTGGAGAACCTCCTAAATCATTATCAGAGGAGAAACTTTTTACAATTGGAAACAGAGCAAACGCTGCCGGGGCAATAGCCGCAACACGATATGGTGCTATGAGCAATCCACCAACACGATCTGAAATCGATCAATTTATTAAACTAGCAATTTACTAATCACGAGGCGAAAGCATGATGAAACTGACACGAGTATCCACTGAACCGGTTCTGAAACCGAATCCGAAAAATTCCTGGGAAGCCGCAGCCGTTTTTAATGGTGGAGCTGTTTATGAAAACGGGATCTACCATTATATTTACCGGGCGACAAATATTGGCGGTCACGAACGTTATGGAAACTATATTAATAACCTGGGATATGCCAGCAGTAAGGATTTGATTCACTGGGAACGGCACGAAGAACCAGTTCTTAAAAACGATGTTCCTCAGGAATTACGTGGACCGGAAGATCCGCGGATAGTGAAAATTGAAGATACTTTTTATATGACATATACTGGATTCGGCGGACGTTTTCCCGGTGATTATCGAATTTGCCTGGCTACAAGCGTGGACCTGATTCACTGGGACAGGCAGGGTGTTTTATTGGATGAAGAAAATAAGAATTCAGCATTTTTTCCCACGAAGTTTGGCAACGATTATTTATTTCTGCATCGTCGACATCCAAATATCTGGATTGCGAAAACAAGGGATTTAAAGGCATTTACTGATCATTGTATTATTATGAAAACGATGAATGACGATTGGCAATCATCGCGGATCGGAATTGCCGGGCCACCGATTCAGCATCCCCGGGGTTGGCTGCTATTTTATCATGCTGTTGACAAAACAAATGCCTATCGCCTGGGTGTTGCCCTATTGGATTATGAAAATCCGAAGATAGTATTAGCACGCCAGTCCAGGCCGGTTATTGAACCGGAACTTGATTGGGAAATAAATGGATTTGTCCCAAATGTTATTTTCAGTTGTGCGACGGTAGAAACGGAAGATAAGTACGTAGTCATCTATGCCGGGGCTGATACGGTCACGGGTGCTGCAACAATTAAAAAATCCGATGTGGTATTCGACAAAGAAGACTGGCTGGTGTAAATGAAGATAAAACTGCCATTCTTAATAGCGCTGATTTTTATCTGTGGGTGTCACCCGGAAGATTCAATACCGGAGTCCCCAATAAATCTCGACCATGCTCTAAGTCTGGTAGACAGTATAAAAGTTGGAAATGAGCAGTTATATTTTATTTACATTTATGCCGACGCTCCGAGTTATAAACCGATCACTGCGACAGATGAAGGCATCACATGTGTGGATGATGTTGGGCGCTTTATGGAAGTCCTCGAAACTGAAATTTGTCAATATAATCGCAAGGATTTGCTTCCAATTGCGCTTGGTATGACCCGATTTTTATTATATATGAGTCGGGATGATGGACTGTGGTACAATTTTATTGACGCTGCCGGACAAATTAACACAACTTACATAACCAGCACTGCCGAATTTCAATGGTGGGCAATCCGTGGATTACGGGGCTTGGCGGCTGCATACATGATTTTACAAAAGTATCCGGTAGATTCTGATCTGGAAATAGCGGTTGTACACCGGATTCATTCCATGGATGTACATTTAGACGAAATCTTGACGAATTACCCGAATAAAGTTGATGGAATTTTAGGGCCGCAACCGGCATGGCTGATCCGAAACGCGCCGGACATTAACAGTGAATTGATGTTAGTTTTGACAAAACTGCACGGGCATTGCGATTTTAACTATCTGGGCGAAATTAAGAAAATTGCGGATGGCCTGATGGACTTCCAATACCGACGGACTGATAATGCTGTAAATGGTATGTATTTCTGCTGGTTGAACACCTGGCATAACTGGGGCAATAACCAGGCTACTGCACTGTTGAAAGCCTATCAGATTTCGGACGATGAAAAATATTTAGCCAGTGTTCGCCGGTGGGCGGATAATTTTGTACCGTTCCTTATTAAGAACAATTTTCCGTGGGAGATCACGATTTCATCGGACGGTTCCTATTCAATGAGTTATTTTCCTCAGATCGCCTATGGAATGCATTCGATTTTCAGTGGAATGCAATTACTATCAGTAATTACTGCGAATGATGAATATTCCGCCATGGCCGAAAAGGTATTTTCGTGGTTTAAGGGAAATAATGTTGCGAGTATACCGATGTATGATCCAAATACCGGCCGTTGCTTTGACGGGATTAATAGCATCACTGAAGTGAATTTTAATTCTGGTGCGGAGTCAACGATTGAATGTTTACTGGCAATCCAAAAACGTGACCGTTTCTGATTTATGAGCAATTCACGGGACAGGACTTTTCGATATCCCAACATAAATATTCCACCAAAATCCCTTGTTGTTGCAGACCTGAAAATGGATCAAATGGACGGTCAAATTGCTGCGTGTGTGCTTCAGGGCATTGTCAATCGCCAGAGTACTGAAAAAATCTATGTCATAAATACATATTGTTTTGATAATAAAGGCGGCGGGCAGAACCAAGCCCAGGTGTCTGAGCGATTTCTGACGGAATTGTATTCTGATATTGCCATCGAATTTATGAAAGGTGGGAATGATCCTGAACGGCCCGGATATTCAGGGTTGGTTCGTAAATTTGGGAAATACATCAAGGGGTTAATCATTTGGGACCCGCGGTTGGATCAGGCAACGATTGAAGCCGCTACGACGATCGCCGGACAGACTGATGGGATTGTTGTATCTCCGGCTATGGCCGAAAAGCTTACAGAGGAATTTCCGACGATTGTTGATCTGAGAGAATTCGGTTTTCATACAAATAGTGACTGTCTGGACTGGTTGCTGATACATTGGATGGCCGGTGCGAATAAGGATTTTGCCTTCACATGGTCTCATATGACACTCGACGATAAAAGTTGGGGCGCTGCTAATAAGGATTATGTTGTTGCCAACCGGCTTTTCAGTTATTATCTCGATATAACAAAAGATGAGGAAAAGGAGTGTTATAGAAAGGTGCTGGAGCATTATAAGCCGGGTACACCGATTTTAGGTTGGACGGATGAACGCTGGTCCGATGCACTCTTTATGAAACTCGGTTATTTTATGGTGCCATATATCTCGGCTGAAAATATAACTGTTCACTCATCGTTTCCTCCAACAACTGGAAATGCCTTGAGACCTGTTCCGGCCCCGATAATTAATAATGGAGTATATGTTGCTTTTTTCATCGCCGATGGCGACAATCTTCTGCATTCCATGGTCTATGAACCAGATACAATCATGACGACCAAAAGAACAGGCAGTGTTCCCATTAGCTGGGTCATCAATCCAGGATTAATCGATTTGGCGCCGCGACTTTTTAACTGGTACCGGAATAGGGTTCCCAACGACGAATTGATAGCTATGGTAAGCGACGGGCATCCTGCAAGTGATCGTTTTTCGGCCTTTGAGTATTATTGCAATTTCGCGGCAGATTATATGCATCGTGCTGGAATCCTGACTATGAAGCAAATGGAAGAATCCGAGGCTATTGCCTGGCGAATTCAGCCTTATATGATGAATAGTGGGTACGCTGGAATATGTCCCAAAGGTATCGGGCCTTATGAATATCATATGGATGGTGCAACATTCCATATCGGAAGCGTTAAATTGAACGATGATCCGGGGACTATCCGCAAATTGGTTAAAAATGCTCCCGAAGACGGTCCACTTTTCCTGAATGTTTTTGCTGGCACAGCAGTGAAAGATGTTCCGTTAATCGTTGAAAAAATTGCCGCAGAACTTATTGCCGGGGAGACTGAAGAAAACCGGCGATATTTTTTCCTGAAAAGTGTTGATTTAGCCGTGACATTCAGACAGTGGAAAAAATTGGGACAGTGTCAGTAATCCCAGGTTCTTAGCGGAAGCAGGTCCGACACTTTTACCTTGAATGGCTTTTCCAAAGTCCCTGTAATGACCCAGGCATTCTTATTAAATTCATATATAAGCTCACGGCAGCGACCACAGGGTGATAGCAAGAAATGCTTACCTTCAGGACTTTTCCAGGTCGCAACGATTGTAATAAGATCGCGATGACCACTTGCCACCATACAACTCATAGCTGCAACTTCTCCGCAAATATCGGCCCAATCAATTTGAGTTTCGATATGTATGCCGGTAAAAATTTCCCCACTGGCAGTACGAATCGCCGACGCGACCTCATGTTTTCCCCGGTGATAAAGGCGATCGGCCGTGCTTTTTGCTTCATTTATAAGTTCAAGATCACTTTTTGTTAGCGGTGTTTTTTTCATGACAAACAACTCTGCTTAAAAAATAATTGGCATAACGTCATAGTGTCCAATCCCTAAAATCCCGATCCAATGATTTGTAAGCCGTTTTTATTCCACTGCGCCGGATGCCGCCGGTCCGGTGATCAAAACCGACGATTTCACCATCCAATTCCGGGATAATCCGACAGGCGTACAGGCCGCTGTCAAAGGGTAATAATAGTTGTGGATTATTTTTAAATGAAAGAGCATTTGCGGAACTAATTCCATATAAACCGCCACTGCCTTTTGTGCCGGGACTTTTGTCGTATTTTGGACCTGTAGAAAAAACCAGTTCGAAACCGCTTTTGGGATTCTGAAGTATTTGTGTTACTTCCATTTCAGAGTAAAAGCCGGGATTAGTTATTGGCTTCAAATATTCCCAATTTTTATAGCTACCATCTGCTGAGTGCAGAAGTGCCACAACTCCATTATTTCCAATGGGACGTTTGATGGATTTAGCAGTTACAACCATATAAATTTGATTATCATGGCGAAATACAAATGGGTCGCGCCAGGCGTGTATTGTGACGTCATTTGGAATATGCTGTGCGGAATAGACCAATCCGTCGGGTTGGAGTTGAATATTGGGGATCGGTTCCCATTTTGGAGCGCCGATCCGATTAGCGTAAGCGACACCAATATTCTGGGTTTTACCGTCATCGGTTTCACTATTCCTGGATGTGTAAAATAATAGAAAACCGTTACTTATTCGGACGACATCGCCGGTCCAGATGGAGCTGTTATCCCAGCGTAATGGAGATGCCGTCAATATATCCACAGGTCCCCAATCCATTGAGGTGAAATCTTTTGTAATTCCGTATCCGACTTGTGATGCCCAATGGTGTTTTTCATCGGGGACTAATGCCGGATCAGCATTCAGGTAAAACACATGAAAAAGTTTATTATTTGGGTCAAAGTAGTACCAAAAATCCCAAATGTATCTGCTTGGATGATATAGAGTTGGAAACATCATTAAAATATGTTATGGATATGAATTTCAAATTGCAATATAAAATCTATTTTATTTGGAGTTCTCTATCTATGAAAGTGGCAATGAGAGTAAAATTCCGTTTTTTCTTGTTTAGATGGTGCATATTGATGATGAAGTGATTCGGAAATATATGGAAACGCAAAACTTTAATTATAGAACGACGTCCATGAAGTGTGAGTATCAAATAATCACAGAATATCTCTCTTTGCCGCTGAAATATATTGCATCTGGCGGTTTGGTTTTGTAAACTTGGTATACCAGGTATGCATTATTAGAATTGACAGCATTATTAGTATGACAAAGTTGAGTCGTTTATGATTGATCTGAATAATCCGAGCCCTCTTTACCAGCAGGTTGCCGACGATATTCGCTGCAGGATTAAATTGGGAGAGTTAGCTATTGGTGACCAAATTGGTTCACAACAGGAATTGACCAAAATTTATGACGTCAGTCCGATAACAGTTAAAAAAGCTATTGCGGATCTGATCCGGGATGGTGTTCTATTCAGCCGGGTTGGAAAAGGCACTTATGTTGCATTGCCTCGCAAGGTTGTTGATTATTCAAAAACACGGACCATTGGTTTTGTTCTCCGGGATCTGAACAGCCCGTTTTTCTCCCGGATTCTACAGAGTGTCGAACGGACAATTTCGGATAACAAGTACAATCTTCTGTTGGCTAACTCGACGAATCAACCGGAAATCGAAGATAATCAGATCAGGCATTTTTTAGATATGGGCGTCAGTGGTATTATCATTGCCTCGATGAGTCACCATTACTCGGCCACACCCTTAATCCGCCAATTAAGTAAAGAAAATTACCCGGTTGTTGTGGTTTCCTATATTAATGACGAGGATGTTTGTTTCATCGGTACTGACCATGAACTCGGGGGATATATTGCCACGGAGCATTTAATTAAATGTGGCTATAAAAGAATCGGATATATCAACGGCGAAGAGGGAAATCTGGTTGGTGAATTGCGCAGAGACGGCTTCATAAAGGCCGTGGAAGAATACAGTATTAGGCAATTTCCGGAGGACACCTATCGTCTTCGCTATCGCGGTGAGACCTATGATTACAATTCCGGGTATGAGATTGGTAAACAATTTATCACACAAGCAAACCGAGCCGAGGCACTGTTCATTTATAATGATTTAGTGGCTCTTGGATTTCAGAGAGCGGTATTGGATCATGGCTTTAAAGTCCCGGAAGATGTTGCCATTGTAGGTTTTGACGATATCAAACGGGGAATCACTGCACAAGTACCTTTGACTACTATACACCAGCCAACGGATGAAATCGGGCGACTGGCAGTGATCACGTTGATAGAGAAAATTAATGGCCAACTGGTGAAAACACGGCAGATTCTGAAGCCGTCGCTCGTGATCAGGGAATCCTGTGGGATGCAAATCAGAAAAATAATCGCGACAGAAGTGAGGTGAAACCATGAATAAGCGAGTTTATCTGTGGATTCTCATTGCCGGATTGACAGGCCTGTTTTCATGTGGCTCAAATCCAGAGAGCCAGATTTTTCGGGTGAAAAACAGGACGAATCTTCTGCGGGATGATGCATTTGTTGTTATTGATTTGAAGAAACTTGAATTACCTGATGTTTGTAAAAAACCGCTGGTGGTTATGCTTGATAGTCAGGAAGTTCCCGTTAAGAAACATGATGGAAAGTTGTATTTTTTGGGGGATTTCTAATCATGATAATTGAAGAACGAGCCTATGCAAGGGCCGGATTGGTGGGCAATCCATCAGATGGATATTTCGGAAAGACGATTTCCATCAGTATTCGGAATTTCGGAGCACATATTCAATTATGGGAATCGCCGCTGCTTCACATTCAGGTTACGCCCGGTGAAGTTCCCTATTATCAA
Organism: uncultured bacterium; assembly: GCA_964485475.1. Classification (GTDB taxonomy): domain Bacteria; phylum Fidelibacterota; class UBA2242; order UBA2242; family UBA2242; genus B118-G9. Next base: position 13,212 of record CAZAKB010000010.1, on the reverse strand, counting down.
AATCTTAATCAGCTGCTGGATCAGACTGCCGCCCTGGGTTATTATGGCGGAGAGCGCCTGATTAAGGCGGCGATTATAAGCTTTGCTGATTATTGCCATGATCAGGGCATCGTGATTGAAAACAAGAATTTTACGCTTCAGTTTCATTCCAGTATTCCTCGTCAGGTGGGCTTGGCCGGTTCAAGTGCTATTATTACAGCGACAATGAAAGCGCTGATTCGTTTTTATAAAGTACAGGTTCCCAAGGCCTATTTGCCGACTTTAATTCTAAAGGCTGAAACAGAACAATTAGGGATTAATGCCGGACTGCAGGACCGGGTGATACAGGTATATGAAGGTTGCGTTTATATGGATTTCGATCAAGCGCAAATAGAAAAAACCGGGCATGGTGATTATCATAAAATTGATGCTAATAAATTACCTAAATTATTTATTGCCTATAAATCAAAGTTAAGTAAAGTGTCTGGCAAAGTATTAAACACAATCAGGATAAAATATGAGCAGAAAGATGCAATAGTTATTTCCGCTCTGAATGAAATTGCTGATCTTGCAAAAGCCGGAAAAGACGCAATCGAATCCGGAAATGTTGATAATCTGTTTGCTCTCATGAATCGAAATTTTGATTTGCGCTGTTCCATAATGCCGATTAGTGATTCAAATATAGAAATGGTTAAAATCGCCCGTGCCTGTGGTGCTTCTGCGAAATTTGCCGGTTCCGGTGGATCAATCATTGGAATTTATCGAGATGATGCTATGTTGAATCGATTGATATCGGCGATGAAACATATTGATGCACGAGTTATTAAGCCGTTTATTTTATAGGAGATATTGGAGATGGTTCGTAAAGCAGTAATACCGGCAGCAGGTATGGGTACTCGGTTTTTACCGGTGACCAAAGCGCAACCAAAAGAGATGTTACCAATCATCGATACACCGACGATTCAATATGTTGTCCAAGAGGCGATTGATTCCGGAATTGAAGATATTTTGATTATTTCGGGAAAGGGAAAGCGGGCGATTGAAGACCATTTTGACCGTAGCCTGGAACTTGAACTTTTGTTGAATCAAAAAGGAAAACATGAACAATTCCACGAGATCAGCCGGCTGGGTGAGATGGCCAATATTCACTTTATTCGTCAGAAAGAACTCAATGGCCTTGGTGATGCAATCTCCTATGCCCGTCAGCATACGGGTGATGAACCCTTTGTGGTAATGCTGGGCGATACAATTATCGATTCCGTTATCCCGGTTACTCAACAGTTGATTGATGTTTATAACCAATTCCGCCAAAGCGTGATTGCTGTCGAAGAAGTCGCACCGGAAAAGGTTAATCGTTATGGAATTGTTGATGGCAAAGCAATCGATGATCGAACCTATCGCCTGTCCGGAATGGTGGAAAAACCGGAACCCGGTCAAAGTCCCTCAAATCTGGCAGTGGCAGGGCGGTACATTTTGACTCCGGAAGTGTACAAAGTGTTGGAAATGGTCACTCCAGGGAAACAGGGGGAAATCCAGCTGACCGATGCTCTGCAACTGTTATTGAATAGGGAGAATATTTATGCTTACCGTTTTGAAGGAAAGCGTCATGATATTGGCAATAAACTGGATTATCTTAAAACAACGGTTGAATATGCTCTGAAACGGGAAGAGTTTGCACAGCCTTTTATGAATTTTTTAAGGGAAGTAGTTAGCCGGGAGGATAAAAATGGGAAATAACAGTTTGCTAAATCCCGATCGTTTTTTTGATCCAGATTCTATCGTACGTAAAATTGCCCGTGATTTATACGATGAGGTCAAGGCTTTACCCCTGATCAGTCCGCATGGACATGTGGAGCCCCGGCTTTTTGCTGAAAATAAACCCTTTCCCGATCCGGCAGAACTTTTTATTATTCCCGACCATTACGTTTTCAGAATGCTTTACTCACAGGGAATTTCGATGGAATCTCTGGGTATCCCGGAGTTAGACGGGGCTGTTGATGAAACTGACCGACGGAAAATCTGGCGTATATTTGCAGAGAATTTTCATCTGTTTGCCGGAACACCGAGCGGAAATTGGCTGAATTATGAATTGTACAAGCTGTTTGGCATTCAAATAAAATTATCAGCTGAGACTGCCGATGAAATTTATGATCAGATACAGGAAAAATTAAATACGCCGGAATGTCTTCCAAGGGCAATGTTCGACAGCTTCAACCTGGATGTGCTGACGACAACGGACAATCCTTGGGATTCCCTGAAATATCACCAGCAGATCAGAGAATCCGGTTGGAATGGAAATATCGTTCCCTGTCTGCGTCCCGATGGAGTTACGGATATTTTCCGGGCTGATTGGAAAGTAAATATCGAAAAACTATCTGATATTTCCGGCATCTGGATCACAAATTATCCGCAATTAATCCGGGCAATTGAAAACCGACGAATATTTTTTAAATCAATGGGGGCTGTTTCGACGGACCATGGTGTTCAGGAAGCCCTGACCGGTCGATTATCTGATTCTGAAGCGGATCGGATATTCCAGAAAGCATTAACGGGTAAAGCATCATCGGAAGATGCCCGTCTCTTTACGGCGCACATGTTGATGGAAATGGCCCGAATGAGTTGTGAAGATGGTTTGATCATGCATTTGCACGTGGGTGTTCTGCGGAATCACAATGAACGTATTTTTAGAAAGTTTGGACCCGATAATGGGGCTGATATTCCAATTGTTTCAGAATTTACGAATAATTTAAAACCGCTCTTAAATGCATACGGAAATGACCGTAATTTTAACCTGATTGTCTTTACATTGGACGAATCAACTTATTCCCGGGAATTGGCGCCGCTGGCGGGGCATTACCCGGCGATGAAACTGGGGCCGGCCTGGTGGTTTCACGATAGTATTCAGGGAATGATCCGCTTCCGTCAGCACACACTGGAAACCGCGGGAATTCATAACTTGGTTGGATTTATCGATGATACCCGGGCGTTTCCGTCGATTCCTGCCCGCCATGACCTTGCCCGGCGGATTGACAGTAATTTTCTCGCGGGATTGGTGGCCAGGCACATTATTGACGAAAATGAAGCACGGAAAATGAACTATGCGTTAGCCTATGGACTTTCAAAGGATATGTATCAGAAATAAAGTGTCAGGAAAATCATGATCAGTTATTTTAGAACCATCCTATTGCTTGGATTAGCGATTTTAATGATGTCAGCCTGCAGCCGTGAAAGCCGGGTACGGGTTATTAAACTCGGTCACGCATTAAACGCTGACCACCCGGTCCATAAAGGGATGGTGTATATGGCAAAGCGGGTCAGGGAAAAATCCGATGGCAAACTCAGGATTGACATTTATCCCAGTCAGCAATTGGGTACCGAGCGGGAGTTGGTTGAATTGCTGCAGATTGGCAGTCTGGGAATTACGAAAGTATCATCAGGCGCTATCGAAGGATTCGTTCCGGTCTACAAAGTGTTTGGACTTCCCTATCTGTTCAGGGATGATGAACATCGTTTCACTATTCTGGAGGGTGAGATTGGGAGACAGATTCTATTAAGCAGTGAAAAATACTGGCTTCGGGGATTGTGCTATTACGATGCCGGCAGCCGCAGCTTTTATACTAAGACAAAACCAATTTTGCACCCCGATGATCTAATCGGCCTGAAGGTCAGAACCATGAACAGTCCAACCGCAGTCGGTATGATTCAGCAGATGGGTGGATCGGCAACGCCTATTGCCTGGGGCGAACTCTATACGGCACTTCAGCAAGGTGTTGTGGATGCAGCGGAAAACAATCCGCCGTCTTATCATCTTTCACGACACTACGAAGTATGTAAGTATTATTCTTTGGACGAACATACCGCTCTTCCCGATGTGTTGTTGATCAGTACAATTATCTGGAATGATCTATCCAACCAGGAACAGCAGTGGCTCCAGGAAGCCGCTGACGAGTCGGCCAAGTATCAGAAACAACTCTGGAAGGAAGCGTGTGATTTTGCGATTCAGGAGGTTCAGAAAAGCGGTGTAAAAGTGTATAATCCCGATAAAAAACCTTTTGCTGAAAAAGTTGCCCCGATATATGAAACTTACCGGAATCAACCGGAAATCTACAAACTCATACAAAAGATAAAGGCGGAGAATTAATGTTAAATCAGATGAGAGAATTTATAAATCGATGGCTAGGCCGATTACTGATAATACTGATGGCCGTCAGTGTCTTTAATGTTCTCTGGCAGGTGTTTACGCGGTTCATCCTGAAGCATCCAAGTTCTTATACCGAGGAACTGGCCAGGTTTTTATTGATCTGGATCGGAATGCTTGGGGCGGGATGGGCGTCAGGACAGAAAATGCATCTGGCAATAGACTATTTTACATTAAAATTCAGACCCACCTTTCAACGATACTTCGGTTTGTTTATTCAGGCTATAGTATTCCTGTTTGCGTTCTTTGTAATGGTCATCGGCGGATTGAGATTGGTCGGCATCACATTGGCACTGAATCAAATTTCCGCGGCATTGCAGATTAAACTTGGTTATGTTTATACGGTACTCCCGGTTAGTGGAATTATTATTATGTTCTATGCCCTGGTTTCGTTTATTGATTACTGGCGAAACGATACTGCCGTCACCGTGGAAGTGGGGGAATAATATGGCAATTATTGATGTACTTGTACTGGCCGGAGTTTTCATTGTATTGTTAATTCTGGGTGCGCCGATTTCCTTCAGTATCGGAATGGCAACAATTTCTACAATGTTATTGAGCATCCAGGCGCTTCCGGCTGTGACCACGGTAGCCCAGCGGATGGCGACCGGACTGGACAGCTTTGCCCTGCTGGCAATTCCCTTTTTCGTGCTTTCAGGACAATTCATGAACCGGGGTGGAATTGCCCGAAGGTTGATTAATTTTGCTAAAGTGTTAGTTGGAAGATTACCGGGCGGTCTGGCATTCGTGAACATTTTTGCAGCCATGCTTTTTGGGGCGATATCGGGGTCAGCGGCTGCGGCTGCTGCTGCAATTGGCGGATTTATGGTTCCGATGATGAAAGATGAAGGCTATGATTTGAATTTCAGTGCGGCTGTGAATATTACCAGTTCTACGACCGGTTTAATCATACCACCCAGTAATATTCTGATTGTCTATTCTCTGGCCAGTGGTGGGGTATCCATTGCGGCGCTGTTTCTGGCTGGGTATCTGCCGGGCATTCTGGTTGGTATTTCGCTGATGATCGTTGCGGGAATCATTTCCAAGAAAAGACATTACCCGGTGATGCCCAAAATCGGGGTATTGCAGGCGGTAAAATATTTTCTCGATGCAATCCCAAGTTTATTGCTGATCGTCATTGTCATTGGCGGAATTATCGCCGGTTTTTTTACAGCGACCGAAGCCTCGGCGATTGCGGTTTTGTACACATTTATTTTATCGGTACTGATTTACAAAGAGGTCAAATGGAAAGAGATTTCATCAATCCTGCTCTCAACGGTGGGTACGACGGCAATTGTCATGCTGTTGATCGGAACATCCATGAGCATGTCCTGGATCATGTCTTATGAAAATATCCCCCAGAATATCAGCGCTGCACTGATTTCACTAACCAACAGCAAGATTGTTATTCTACTGATTATTAATCTGATTTTGCTGGCGGTGGGGACATTTATGGATATGACGCCGGCGGTCCTGATATTTACTCCAATATTTTTGCCTGTGGTTATGCAATTGGGTATTCATCCGATCCACTTCGGGATCATGCTGGTGTTGAATCTCTGTGTTGGGCTATGTACACCACCAGTCGGATCGGTCCTGTTTATTGGTTGTGGAATTGCTAATTGCCGGATTGACGAGGTCATGAAACCGTTGCTGCCGCTGTTTGTGGCAATGATTATTGCATTGATGCTGGTGACATTCATTCCGGAAATAACGATGTTGATTCCACGGATTTTTGGTTATTAATTCATTAAAGGATAGATATGATGAATTCACTCTCACAAAAGTATAATTTTGAAGGAAAATGTGCTGTAATCACCGGTGGCGCCGGCGTTCTTGGTTTAGAATTTACGCGAATATTACTGGAGTGTGGTGCCAATGTTGCCGTGCTGGATTTGAATATTAAGCATATGAAAACGTTTTCCGAATTTGGGGATCGGCTTCTGGCAATTAAGACTAGCGTACTGGATAAATCCTCAGTTCAGAATGCAGCAGATCGTATTCTTTCGCAGTTTCAGAAAGTCGATTTTCTGATAAACGGAGCTGGAGGCAACAGTCCTAAAGCCAGTACAAATTCAGAAACATCTTTTTTTGATCTTCCATTGGATGCTCTAAAGTTTGTTGGAGATCTGAATCTTCTGGGCACAATATTACCAAGCCAGGTTTTCGGAAAAATCATGGCGGATCAGAAAGCGGGTATTATCCTGAACGTGTCTTCCATGAATGCCTTTCGTCCGCTGACCCGTATTCCGGCGTATTCCGCTGCTAAGGCCGCCGTTAGTAATTTTACACAATGGTTGGCGGTCCATATGGCCCAGGAATATTCATCAAATATTCGGGTAAATGCCATCGCGCCGGGATTTTTCCTGACGAAACAAAATGAATTTCTGCTTGTCGATCAAAAAACTGGCGATTTAACAGACAGAGGGAAACAGATTATCAATCATACGCCGATGGGAAAATTCGGGAAACCCGAGGATTTGCTGGGTGCTGTAATGTGGTTGCTTTCCGAAGATTCAAAATTTGTGACCGGGATTGTCCTGCCGATTGATGGCGGATTCTCGGCATATAGTGGTGTGTAATTATTAAGGAGAAATAAAGTGAATAAATATGATATTGGTCTGATTGGGCTGGCGGTCATGGGTGAAAACCTGGTCCTGAATATGGAGCGCAACGGTTTTTCTGTGGCGGTTTTCAACCGAACAATTAGTAAAGTGGATGCCTTCATGGCAAATCGGGCAAAGGGTAAAAATATTCTGGGTTGCCACAGTATTGAAGAATTTGTCGCTAATCTTGAGCGTCCCCGTAAAGTCATGTTGCTGGTAAAAGCCGGCAAACCGGTGGATGCCTTTATCGATATGCTGATTCCACATCTGGAAGCAGGTGACATTATTATCGATGGCGGCAACAGTCATTTTCCCGATACGATTCGCCGGACGGATTATGTGGAGAGCAACGGATTATTATATATTGGCACGGGTGTCTCCGGTGGTGAAGAGGGTGCCCTCAATGGCCCGTCGATTATGCCCGGCGGATCAACGGAAGCCTGGCCGCATGTGAAACCAATTTTCCAGAAAATATCAGCGAAGGTCGACGATGGATCGCCCTGCTGTGAGTGGGTCGGAGAAAATGGCGCTGGTCACTTCGTGAAAATGGTACATAACGGCATCGAGTACGGCGACATGCAGATGATCAGTGAAGCCTACTGGATCATGAAAAATGCGCTGGGAATGACACCGGATGAAATGCAACCGGTGCTCCGGGAATGGAACAAGGGCGAGTTGGACAGCTACCTGATTGAGATAACGACTGAAATTATGGGAAAGAAAGATGACGAAACCGGACAGCCGATGCTGGATGTCATTATGGACAAAGCCGGTCAGAAAGGCACCGGCCGCTGGACGAGTCAGGAAGCTTTAAATCTAGGAGTACCGGCGCCGACCGTCGTGGAAGCCGTATTTGCCCGGGCAATGAGTGCCATTAAAGACGAGCGTATTGAAGCAGCCAAAATATTGAATGGTCCTGATGTGAAATTCGAGGGTGACAAAACCGAATTCATTGAAATGATCCGGCAAGCACTTTATGCGTCGAAAATCTGTTCTTATGCTCAGGGCTATCAATTGATGAGAGCGGCGGCGGAGGAGTATAAATGGGATTTGCATTATGGTGAAATTGCCCTCATGTGGCGCGGTGGCTGCATCATCCGGGCCCAATTCCTGGGACGGATCAAAGAGGCGTTTGATAAAAAACCAGATCTGCAGAACCTTCTGATGGATGATTATTTCAAAGAAGCCATCGAGCAGAATCAGACCGCTTGGCGTAAGGTTGTTGCCAAAGCCGTAGAGATGGGCATTCCTGTCCCGGCGTTCAGCAGTGCCCTGGCGTATTATGATGGCTACCGCAGTGAGCGACTACCGGCGAATTTATTGCAAGCCCAGCGGGATTATTTTGGAGCGCACACCTATGAACGGGTTGATAAGCCCAGGGGCGAATTTTTTCATACTGACTGGACGGGTCACGGCGGCAAGACCGCTTCCACGACCTACACGGTGTAAATTTTTTGCAGGAGAAAAACATGTCAACTATATTGGATAAATTCAAATTAGAGGGCAAAGTGGCAATGGTCACAGGGGCCAGCCGGGGCTGGGGTCAACCGGAAGATTTAAAGGGCGTTGTTGTTTTTCTGGCATCTGAGGCATCGAGTTACATGCAGGGCTACACTGTCGCGGTGGACGGTGGCTGGTTAGCGAGATAGATTGATGTTAAACGCTCAGCAAATTGAATCAATTATCGTTCAGGCTTTTGAGGATTGGCAAATTTACGGCAAGCGTGTCCTGTTCATTATTCCCGATAATTCCCGGACGGCGCCGATCGATCAAATATTTCGGATTACCTATAATCAATTGAAAGACCGGGCATCCACGGTGGATTTTCTTGTTGCGTTGGGAACCCATCCACCACTGAACGATGAACAAATTTATCGGCGAGTCGGTATCACATCGGATGAACGCCAACAGAAATTTCACAAAGCCCGTTTTTTTAATCATCACTGGAACGATCCGGATCACCTGGTCACGATTGGTACACTCAGTGAATCAGAAGTTGCTAAATTGTCAGAAGGCCGATTGTCGAAGGCGGTTCCCGTAACGATCAACCGGTTGATTCAGCATTATGAAATGCTGGTGGTTATCGGTCCTGTATTTCCTCATGAAGTTGTTGGATTTTCCGGTGGCAATAAGTATTTTTTCCCGGGGATTGCCGGGCCGGAAGTCATTGATCTGTTTCATTGGCTGGGTGCATTGATCACCAATCAAAAAATTATTGGACAGAAATACACTCCGGTAAGGGCTGTTATCGATGCTGCAGCGCGATTGATTCCGGCAGAGAGGCGTTGTTTTGCTCTTGTTGTTAAATCGGATGGCCTGGCAGGGATGTTTGCCGGAACACCGGAAGAGGCCTGGTCGCAGGCTGCTGATTTGTCCTCGAAAGAGCATGTGATTTATGTGGATAAACCATTCCGGAAAGTGCTGGCCCGGGCGCCGGAAATGTACGAGGATCTTTGGACTGGCGGTAAGTGTATGTATAAGCTGGAATCCGTTGTGGCTGACGATGGTGAATTGATCATATACGCACCGCATATTACCGAGGTCTCTGTCACGCATGGTGAAATCATCGAGCAAATCGGCTATCACGTGCGGGATTATTTCACGAAGCAATGGGAAAAGTATAAAGACTTTCCCGGCGGCATTCTGGCGCATTCTACCCATGTCAAAGGCGCGGGTGAATTCATTGATGACGTGGAAAAACCGCGCATCACCGTCACGCTGGCAACAGGTATTCCGGAAGATGTTTGCAGTAAAATCAATCTTGGGTATGTGAATCCGGATTCGATCGACATTAATGAATTTAAGAACTGTGAATCCGAGAGAATTCTGTATGTTCCCAAAGCGGGAGAAACGCTGTATCGAATTAAAAAGTGAAAAGGTAAAAAATTAAAAAAACTTCAGGGTGAAATATGAGTGAATTGAAGATAAGAAAAGATGAATGTGAACTGGATTTTTTGTCCCTTGGATCGCTGGTTCACCGGCTCGATCCCGGTGTTATTCCATTTCGGAAAGCAACGTCCGTGGATATTCATGTTTCCGGCGGGGAATATAATGTTGCTGCCGGATTATCAGACTGCTTCGGGCTGAAAACCGGCATTGCAACAGCCATGATAGATTATGGAATTGGTGAACTGGTACAAAACCGAGTCCGGGCAATGGGTGTCGAACCTTATTACAAGTGGTTTAAGCATGACGGTGTCCGGGGACCGAACATCGCGACGATTTACAGTGATCGTGGCTATGGTGTTCGTCCGCCGGTAGTTTTTTACAATCGTTCCAATGAAGCCGGAGCAATGTTGAAACCGGGCGACTTTGACTGGCAGGCGATTTTTTCGAAAGGCGTGCGCTGGTTTCATTCCGGTGGTATCTATGCAGCCCTGTCGGAAACCACATCGGAATTGATCATTGAGGCAATGCAGGTTGCCAAAGAACGTGGCGCAGTGACATCCTTTGATCTGAATTACCGGGCGAAATTATGGTTATCTATGGGGGGATTGAAAAAAGCCCAGGAAGTATTGCGTCGGATTGTTGAAAATGTGGATGTCCTGATTGGAAATGAGGAAGACCTGCAGATGGGCCTGGGAATACAGGGACCGGAAGTGGCATCAAAATCCAAATTAGACACGAAAACCTTTTTTGAAATGATTGGACGTGTAACCGAACAGTTCCCGAATGTAAAGATGGTTGCGACAACACTTCGTGAAGTCAAGTCAAGCAACCGGCATAACTGGGGTGGAGTTCTGTGGTATTCCGGCCAGCAATATGTAAGCCCGACATGTGAACTGGATGTGCTGGACAGGATCGGTGGTGGTGACGGTTTTGCAACGGGACTTATTTACGGATTTCTAACGGGCAAATCTCCGGAAGAAGCCCTGCGTCTGGGCTGGGCGCATGGGGCATTTCTGACGACGTTTCCTGGAGATGTGACGATGGCGAAATTAGCCGAAGTTGAGGCGTTTGCCAGGGGAGGATCTGCCCGGGTGCAGCGATAGAAGTTCTTTTTTTAAATTTTATACACTTACATTCTGCTGTGAAGCAATATGGTTTGTCGTCAATAAATGAATATCCGTATACGTCGTATATGCGACGCTAAGAAAATAATTATAGTTGTTGTTATTTTGATTTCTCATTGAGAAATTTATGTGTACCGAGAACATTTGTAATCATTTTTCTTTACCTGATAACGTCCGTTTTTTGAAGCAATTTCATTGATGAAATCGAAAATGGATTATTACATTATTTTATATTACATTTGACCGATGCTAATCAAAAAATTAAACGATCTGTGTGCTTTATTATTCGAATCTCTGATTTTACACCAATGAAGCCAGCTTACTCTAATAAAAAGATAGAATTATTTCACCACAACTATTGAATACTAACCCTGTGGATAATTTAAAAAGCAATAAAAACAACGATAACGTTAATATTGAGACTATGACTCAGGATGACATCCGCCACCTGATTCAAAATTTACAAACGTATCAAATCGAACTGGAATTAAAAAACGAAGAACTGCGCAATATCCGGTCAGAACTGACAAAGGAAAAATTAAAAAAGGATGAGGCGTTTTTTAAAGAATTGACTGAAAACTCTTCAGACATCATTGTAGTTGTGAATAAAACAGGGATCATCACGTATGTAAGCTCCTCAGTTGAGCGGTTGCTGGGATATAAACCGGAAGAAATGATCGGGCAAAATGCTTATAAATATATTCATCCTGCTGATATCCCACGTTCAATACTTGATTTTGGAAAGGCCATTTTAACCAAAGATCACTCAGTTACTAATTCGTTCCATATTCTGCATAAAGATGGTTCAGTGCGTACACTCGAGGGATTCGGCAAGAACCTTTTAGATAATCCGGATATATCTGGTTTTATCATGAATATTCACGACATCAGCGAACGCAAACAAGTAGAAAGTTCTTTAACAACATCCAAAAGAATTCTTCAAAAACTACGTGAACGCCTGCAAACGGTTGTTGATAAAGAACGGACCCGGATTGCACGGGAAATCCATGACGATGTCGGTCAATCGTTGACCGGGCTTTCGATGGATCTGGCGCTATTGCGGCGTGAGCTGGATAAACCGGATACCAAAAGCGTGAGATCATTGATAGGCGTCAAACTCAATGAAATGAATGGCGCCGTAAGCTTACTGGTGGGCAGAGTGCGTGAAATTGCGACCCAACTCCGGCTGGAAGTACTGGATGATCTTGGCTTGAGTGCCGCTATCCGCTGGAAAATTCGTGAGTTTGACGAGCGAACCCAGATCAGATACCGGTTTAAATCCAATCCAAGGGATATTTCACTGAATTCAAAACAAAATTCATTTTTATTCCGTATTTTTATGGAGGCAATGACAAATATTGTACGACATGCCAAAGCGCAAAATGTCGAAATTATTCTGGAACAGAAACCGTTGTTATTAAAATTTCAGATTATCGATGATGGTAAAGGTTCCCCAAAGAAGATATTAGAGAGCAGCAAATCTTTAGGTATTTACAGCATGAAGGAATATGCAAAGACAATTGGTGCCAGGTTGAATATCAGCAGTCATCTCCGAAAAGGTACATCCATTACTGTAGAACTTCCTCTGGAGAAACCCAAACATGATTAAAATCTTTATTGCGGATGACCATCCGATTGTTATTCAGGGAATCCGACAGATGTTGTCTTCCATAGAAGGCGTTGAAGTTGTTGGAGAAGCCCGGAATGGGGCCGAATTACTGGAAAAGTTAGCCAAAACATCCTGTGACATTTTAATTATGGATATTAAAATGCCCGATCGAAACGGTCTTGAATTGCTCCAACAAATCCGTCGTGATTATCCGGGTCAAGCGGTTTTGATTTTGAGTATGTGTCCGGAAGAACAATACGGGCCCCGCTACCTGCGGGCCGGCGCTGCCGGGTACCTGAATAAGGAATCCTCATCTACAGAATTGATCACCGCGGTACAGAGGATTGCCAGCGGTGCCAAATATATCAGTCAGCGTCTTGCGGAGGAACTATTGATTGAGATGGAAATTGAACATCCGCAATCTCCTCTTGAAGTTCTTTCCGACAGGGAGTTTGAAATATTATGTAAAATTGTTGCCGGAAAAGAATTTCACGATATCGCTGCAGAACTGTATCTCAGCGAAAGTACCGTCCGCACGTATAAAAGTCGTATTCTAAGTAAACTGTGTGTAAAGAATAAGACTGAATTGATCCGCTATGCCCTTGAGCACCATCTGACGGAATAGAATTATCAGAGACTTTTAAAAGACTACCATCAGGGGCACTGTACGCCGTGTCCATACCGGTGATTGTTCATTGTCAATCCTATTCGTTGAGGAATTTGGACCAGAGATTTTGTTTTTCATCAATGGGTATCCCATTGCGATTTTCCCGGTCGTATTCCCAACTTGGTGGGTTATTAATAATA
>CAZAKB010000009.1:15060-43946 GCA_964485475.1 uncultured bacterium | reverse complement strand
GTTCACCAATCCGGCCTTTATTATTGTTGCTTCGGCTGGTGGAGTAACTGACCTGGATTGGCTGTATGCGGTCAAAAGCTTGATATAAATATTCCAGAAGTTGTATCTCTTTTTTGGCTTCTTTGACGGTTTCTTCTGCTGGTTCCGGAGTAGCGTCCGGTTTGGCATTACGGCCACTACGGCCCTTGGGCGCGCTTGTGTCACCGGGGGATTTACGGGATGTTTTTGACGTCGATTTTGGTGTATAAAAAGTTTTCATAATGGCGGCCGGGCTGAGACTGAAGGAACTGGAAATCCGATTCTGATTACTGAGTTGGTCGATACTCTCGGAGCTGCTTCCGGCGGGTTCACTCCAGGAGTAATTTGCGTTATAGCTCAAACTAGGGGTCAGCCAGTCAAATATTTTGGGAGAAAAAGATGCCGAATAGCTCTCATTGATATTGACCGGTGTTCCGGGATTCAGTTCCTGGATTGCTTTAAGCTTGTCATCCCGAAAATCGACCAGAGTGCTTTTTGTTTTCCGGGAATAATTCAGGTTGAGATTATCGAATACTTTATAAGCGCCGGCGATGGAACGATTCATACCGAAATCATAGGGCTCGGTTATATCGCCCAGGCGTGGAATGTTTAATGATTTGCTTTCAGTGGCGTCCATCGAGAAATCCAAGTTGCTGGGTGTATAGTACAGGCGCAGCTCGCCCAAACGATCACCCAGGTAGGGTACATTTTGAATCCATTTAAAGGGCTGAAAAAAGTTGTCCCGGCCGAACGGAACCTTATAGGAGATACTTCCCTTATAGGATTCCGACTCCTTTTTTCTGACGGTTACAGAAGAGCTGTTTGACCACTGGGCGTTGGCCGATACTTTAATCTGGTCAATAGTATATTTTGTCAACCAGAAATCGGAAGTACGCTTTCCATAGGAAATATTGACTCCATAGGATTCCGACAAACTCAAAACGCTGTCCGGGGGATTGTCTCCGGCCAGAATATCGGAGTTGGGCAGAAATTTCGGTGCGCTGTTCTGATTTGTATAGGAACCGGATACCGGTAAGCTTAATCCCCATTTGACCGGTGTTAGTTTATCCAGGTTGAGACTACCCCGGACGGACAGGTTTTGGGTATTATTTAATCCGGTTGTATGCAGGCTGGGACGTTGCTCAACAGTATGAAAATCCGCGTCTTTTTTAGTGATACCGACATTCAGCTTTGCCAGGTCGGCTATCGTCAGGGACACAGAGCCACGGTAGGCGGTTCCGGCGTCGCGACGCACATCAGACAAGCGGAGTTCGTCCAGCCAGATTTTGCCATACATTGTATTATCATAGCGGGGAAGCGGAGCAGATTGATCAAAATCATCCAAAGCGTATTTCTGGTTAATAATTCCCATGTCAATCCGTTTGACTTTTGAAATAGTAGGGCTTCCAATAATCAGGATTTCCTTGCCTGTATATTTACCGTTTTTGACCTCTTTCCAATGTCGCTTCAAAACACCGCCTTCGCCATCGTGAGTAATGGTATACTGTTTGGGCCCGGAATTGTTAGAGTAATTTTCTTCAAATTCCGTTTCTGTGGCATATCCTTTCAGACTGGTCAGAAAGTCAAAATCGATTTCCAGATCATTGTTCTCATCCCATCCGGGATAAATAGGCTGGCGATATTCATAGTAGTTATAGATGTTGTTTTCGTCGTTTATGACGCCAAATTTTATAAAGAATTGTAGCGGAGTCTTTTCGCCTGCATTAAAATATTTCGTGCGCGAGTGCAGGTCGTTACCATTGATGTAGAGTTTCATTTTCTTATATGTAATAAAACTGGCCTCTTCAAGCAGCACTTTTTTAGCGGCCACAACCTCGCCCGGCCGGAGTCCCTGGCTACTGTTAAACCACATGACCAGGGATTGTTCTTTCAATTGAATCTCATTTACGGCGTCATATTCTCCCCTGACACCCTTGGGAGCGTCATATGTGTCGGAATTGTCTTCGGTGTTCAGTACGCTGATGCTAAACACCTCGTTGTTTTTAACAAATTCGCCGTCAACACCATCTCCGATCCCCAGCTCTTCCCATTCATTGCCAACCATTTCAATCTTTGCGAGCATGATGGAATCTTCGCTGCTGACCCCATCGATCCAGATACGGCAGGCTTCGACGGTTTGCCAACTGACATCGCCGTCACCGCTGGCTTTCTGAAATTCGTTCAAGGGGATTCGGTACAGTTTCCAGCCAGTATATGCACCATTATCATATTGAGTCCGGCCAGCGACGTATTCATCTTCAACCCGGTCGTTCAGAGAAAAATCGATTGTGTAGTAATCATTGGTCAGATCGACTACATAATTACGGTTTAGATCTTCGGAATCGGGAACGTAGCCGCTGGCATCCTTGATGCTTTTTTCAGTACCGTTAATATAACGGTAATTGGAGGATCCTTCGGTCCATTTCCAATTATCACTATGTGGATCGGATGTACTGCGTTTATAATTTGTCAGCCGGTCATCACCATAAGGTATCGTTTCACCGAAACTATTGATAATATATTCATCAATATCAAATACCCCGTCAATACCTGTATCTTCGGTTTCCTCGTCCAAGAGGTCGTTTCCAAGAGTAAAACCGGCCTCAGGTTTATCCTCGGTATTGAGAATTTTATTTGGGATATAATCTTCGCTGATGTATCCCATATCCACATGCATCTGGCCGGACCGGCCCCGGACCCAGATCTCCATAAATTTTGTTTTGGACTGATCATAATAACTGGTTGGGAATGCATAGGTGATGCCGCCCCAGGCTTCTTCCCTTGGTGATACGCCGTCTGCGACCGCAATTGACCAATCCGGATCAAGTGTCAGTACCATAATTTCGGTGAGGTTGTTCTGGGCCTGGGTACTGACCTGTTTGTTGGGCCAGATGTTAGTGGTTGCAACGCCGCCGTAGGGATTGTACCAGAACAAGAAACCGCGCTGATTTTCATTTTTCCCCAATGGTGCCGATGATGGGGCCCAGTAGCGCTGCATAATTGGTGGTGATGTAATTCGTTTTGAGCCTTCGAAATCATCAATAAACCCGACGCCGTTTGGATCGCCGGTAGCGTCGTTGCTGAGCGTGTTTGGATTGGGGCGGACCTGGGCAATTTCACCCTCGAGCGTGATTGAAGATGCTTTGTCTGTCTGGATTAATGGAAGCCAGTTTACTGCCCGTGTCAAAAAATTCAAATCCTGGTTAACCCGGCCATTTATATCCCAAACGAAGTTCCGCATCGGTTCATATCCGACATCCACTTTCTCATCGACAACCGACTGGCTGAAATATAGTGCAGTGCCACCAATGAAGGAATTATCGCCAAAGTCATATTGAGCACGGGCGCCCAATATGGTTTTTTTGTCCAGCTGAAAAAACTGGTTTCGTTCATATTTTACATCCAGATTGGCATCCGGGCTCATTGCGTCTTGGTTCAATAATGTTAAAGTACCGGTGAAATAATCGATGGTGTAATCAATGCCCCTGACCAGGGTTTGGCTGCCCAGTGTGACCGATTCGCTGCCGTCGATTACCATGGCGCCGAGATTGATAACGGAGCTGCGGTTTTCATATTTAAAAACAATTTTAAATTTTGAGTCCTGGTTAATCGCTGTTTGATTGGTGCGGTTACTGTCGTACATGGCCGAGCAGTTATACAGATCATTAAGATTTGGATTTTGGTTTGTACTGAATCCGGTGGAGTCATACTGAAATGGACGCAGGTACGGGAACCACAACTCACCGGACTGTAGATTAATAATAGCCGGATTGTCCAGATCAATGACATTATCTGGAGTGGGATTGCCAGACTGGTCCTTGGTGTCCAGACCGAATTTCGTTAAAAATGTTTCACCGTCTGTCGGATCGCGTTCCACATCGCCGGTTTCACCGTAGACATAGACCAGGCTCAACTCAAACCCCTCTTCGTTGATACCGGTGGTTCCGAGATAATAAACGTTTTTAAATTCCAGATCCCAGCAGGGGTGGCTCGGTTTGTTTTGCCTGGGTTTAATTAGTTTCAGTTTAATATTACTCGTATCTTTGGCCTGCCAGTCACCGTAACTCTCAATGGTTTGTTTGCCAGAGTTGACCGTTCGGTAAACAACGGCGATAATTTCGTCATCCTGTACCTGTGTGTTTAGCCGGATAAATCCAAGGTTTAAGTTGGCAATATAATCCTGATCCAGAGTTAGGCGTTGAAATATTCGCTGCTCAATATTTGTTGTATCCTGGTTCGGGTTGTTCGGATCCACATAGGCAAATCCGTACATACTTCCGGCGACCTCGGTGACGATTGATTTATATACTTCCAAATCGGCAACAACCCGATCTGGATCATATATAAATTGACCGCCATTTTCCAAAAACCCGTCGTAAAACGTACTCCGATAATTCATATCCAGAAAGAAATATGTATTTTTACGATAGTCGTAATCTCTTTTAAAATTATTAGTTTGTTGGGCTCCACCATCAACACTCAATTTTTCTTTTTTTCCTTTTTCAACACTGGCGATGGTGGTAATGTCGATGGCGCCCAGTTTCATGAGTGCTTTCAAACCGAACAAGCCGTTGTTCGTTCCTGAAAATGTCACATACTGGGTTCCCGGCAGCGATAGAGAAATGTTGCCGGCCTCGACTTTTTGAATGATATCGTCTTCTTGTCCGGTATAGATAATTTTCAGGTTATTTTCGAAATCGAAGTCCCGTTCACTGTCCTGGTCGACAAGAATACTGATGCGATCACCGATTTTGCCTTCGATGTTCAGCTGCTGTTTCTGGTCTACGATAAAGGTGGTGGAGGAACCGGCATTGTAGCCGGTGCGAACCTGGGACTGCTGCTGGTTTTGCAAGCGACCGTTAATATTGACGTTTCCGGAAACCCGCAGCGAAACCCGCTGACCGGCGATATCGGCGCCGATCAGTTCCAGCTTTTCGGAACGGGTGGCAGATTTTTCTTCTGAAAATCCTTTACTGCATAGACTTTTTAGTTCATTTCGCAAATAGTAAGTTGACTTCGTCTGAAAGTAGGAGTCCAAAGACATACCCCGCGGAATCGGGCCTGGTATACCGTCATATTCTTCGGTAAAAATGAGATTACGTCCGGTGTAATCCAACTGAGTGTCAAATTTTAACCGGGAGGTATAGTTTATTTTCAAGACAGTCTTGTTAGACTGGGTTGCATAGGGTGAAAGCAGGGATAAACCGCGAGGCGAGTCAATTTTAATTGACGAGAAACGGTATGAAAGCCAATCCACTTGTAAGGGAAACGCCACACCATTTGCCGCGTCAGTTTCCTGTTGGGCCAATAGGTTTGAGTAAAGTAAAACTGATAAAATCAGTGGATATATATATTTCCCGATACGATACAGTGTCGTCACTCCTAAAAATGTTAATATAGGCTTAATTACTTAAGAAAGTCGTAGCAAGTTTGTTTAACGACACCTCAGTTAATATCGGTTATAGACGGGAGCTGCGTAAGCAGCGATTTATACAGACGTGAAAATGCCTGGCCTCGATGGCTGATGGCATTCTTCTCGTCGTGGTTCATTTCAGCCAGTGTTCTTCTCTTTCCTGGAACGTAGAAGATCGGATCGTATCCAAAACCACCATTGCCGCGTCTTTCGGATAAAATCATTCCTTCGATCACACCTTCCTTGTGAATTAACAAATCCGGGTGATAAAAAACCGCCACAGTCCGGAATCGCGCCGTCCGGTCTTTCTCTGGAACTGATTGCATTTCATTGATCATTTTTTTTACGTTATCGTCATAACTGGCGTTCTCACCCGCATACCGGGCTGAATAGATGCCGGGCCGGCCGTTTAAAGCATCAACTTCTAAACCAGTGTCATCGGAAATAGT
Organism: uncultured bacterium; assembly: GCA_964485475.1. GTDB lineage: Bacteria > Fidelibacterota > UBA2242 > UBA2242 > UBA2242 > B118-G9. The sequence continues at coordinate 38,066 of CAZAKB010000009.1, read as the reverse complement.
CGGCAGCCCTGTAAATTCATAAAGCATTGATGCCTTCTTTAATGCATTTTCGTAGAGGGTGTTCCCATCTTCTACAATTTCATGAGTATTAGGAATATCATCCAAAGTGACCAGTTCGACTTCAGGTAACTGAAAGATGGAACGAATTTCCTTTATTTTATCCGGATTATTTGATGAAATTAATAGCTTCATGATATTTTTACAGATATTTTATATCGAATCAAAAACGCCAAAAATGTTATTGAAAATTCCCGTCAATGTCAAGCGAATTGACGAGACAATCTGACGAGAATCACAACTAATAATGGTAATTGTGAACGCTTATAGTATAATTTTTTGCCAATATTTTTTAAAATCGGTAAATGTGTAAAAACAAATTGCTGCAACATCTGGTGTAGTAATAAATCCGATGTACATAATAGAGGAAGTAATATATCAATGACTTATAGTAATTTACCAAAGAGAATGGGAGGATTATTGTTTTTCCAGGACCAAATTTGAACCACTGAGAATCATTTTCTTTTTTCCGCCAATTTTAAAGCCACTGGTTCCAAATCCGCCAATTAATCGACGATCAACTACATTTAAAGTTATTTTTATCGACTTTCGCCGGATTAGATCTTCTTCAACTAAATAACCATCCAAATCAGCAATGATAAGATATTTTTTGGGGCCCCATGTGTTTTTTTTCAAATGTCCTATATGGATGGTAGCGTCTCCAATTTTTCCTGTTACAGTTCCGAAATTATCGATATTAATATCGAAGGATAGGCGTTCCTGATTGCACCAATTTACAATAATTTTTCCGTCACCGATATAATGGCCCTTCAGGTTTTCTGTAGCTTGACCAAATGACCAATTCAACGAACTCAATAAAAATATTAACAATAAATAGATATTGTGATGATGAGTAGATATAATGGTTATTTTCATCGTCTGGCTAATCAATCATTATGGGACGATTCAATTTTTACGATGTTGTACAGAAGCTGCCCCGGCAGTGCTAAAGTTTTTAGATGAAACATCACCATAGTATACAATTGACGATGCACCATGTGCACTACCAGAGAGTCTACCTCCGGTCATTCTCAGAACGATTCGGCTGGCTCCATTGACATCTATCGTTGCATTAAAAACACCGGAGTTTTTAAAATTAGCATCAGAAGCACCGTCACAACGTAATGTTAAATTCGTAATTTTTAAATTCTGAGCATCAATTTCAGCTGCACCTTTTATTCTTACGTCTAACTCTTCGCATGTGAAATCCTGTATTTCGATAGAAGCACCATTTTCAGTTCTTATGCTTTTCAGATTTGGCATTGTCACTTTAGCCCGAAATGGTGATCGCCGGCGATCCCATTCTAAATCATTTTCAAGTTGAAGACACGAATTCCAGGTATCTATGTCAATTTCACCAGCTTCGGATTCCGGGTATTCGATTGAGACGAAAAATTCATTTCCCTGTACAATTTCCAAAAGCCAGACACCCTTAGTTTCGATGGATTCAAAATCCTTTAAATCGAGGACTTTTGTTACTATTTCTTCATCGGAATATTTTGTAGGCCGGTTGGGAATATTTTTGATCATTATCCGGCTGCTGATGATCAGACCGGTGACGATGACGAGTATCGCGAGAATGGATGTAAGTAAAATTTTATTGCTGTTTTTCATGGCAAACTCCAGTCATTAGTGATTATCGTATAATGTTTTCAATTCATCATAGCGGATATTAAGCAAGTCCATCATTTTGAAAAGTTGTGGTATCTGGTTATTGATAAATTCTTCTTTCTTCAATGTTCTGGTTTTTTCCAGAGCACCTCCTGACACGAAATACCCAATACCCCGGCGATTCTGAATAATGCCTTTCTCCTGAAGCCAGGCGTAGCTGCGCATTGCGGTATTTGGATTGACCTCTGTAACTATGGCCAGTTCACGGACGGATGGAATTCGCTCTTCTTCTGCCCATTCACCGGACAGGATGTTTTCACAAATCAGATCGGCGATCTGGAGATAGATAGCTTGTTCCTTTTCAAATTCCATATTACACCTCCTTTTCACTCAACCGGATATAAGAAATAATCCAGAAATAAGGAGCCAGAACCAGCCAGAACAGATATTTGGCAATTGATGCTAATGTTTTGCCCCAGTCTTCCAGATATAGAAAATCACTGGCCAGGTAATTATCCATAAATCGCATATGATCAAAAAAATCGTGATATACGATTCGGAAAATTAGAGAGGTAAAAATACCGATTATTACGGAAAGCCCAAATAAAGAAAGACCGGTTTTCATAAAGGCGTGATTTTTAAAGAAAATACTGCCAAACAGAAAAATGGATTGGGTGATTAAATAAATAGCCATTGCCATCAACATGTCTTCAGTAAAAGGATTAAAGACCGAAAATCCGGAGTTGAGGAACAATGCCGAGAGGAGAAGCGATATCATGTTCAGAATAAAATAGAAAACAACACTGATGACAACATATCCGATTGTTGTTAATAATAAACGGCTGGTGAATTTTTCGAAAATGGTTGCCGGCAACATGAAAAAGGCAGTATTTTTTTGTGAGAGATGAATTTCATTGAAGACCGCAGCGCTGAGCAGAAAGCCGCAAATGAATAGAACTGTTGGGAAAAAGCCGATATTAAAGTCATAACCGATACTTTCGTGGGAAAATATCATTGGGGTCAGGGTGGCAATAAAATAGATGGCGGCAACGGTCCCCGCCCCGATCAACATTGTCCGGTAATTGCGGAGCAAATCGTTGCGAAGCAATAACATAAAACGTCTGATATTGAAATAACTGTTAATTTTCATTTATGCCTCCCGGGCGAAGAGTTCGCTCATGTGTTGCTGATTGTTGATGACGGCATTAAACAGCAATTCAATGTCCAGGTTGCTGTCAGTTTCGCCGTGATTTTCGTTAATCACCACATAGCCGCCAAGTGTTTTTTCCGAGTAGAGAACATCCATTTCGTCCGGCTCCGTCTTTTGGAGTTTAACGGATAATTTTCGGGAAATTGATTCGATGGTCTGATTAAAAATGATTTTACCGTTATCCAGAATAATAATAGGATCGATAAGATTTCCGATGTCCCGGACCTGATGGGTTGAAATAATGATGGTTCGGTTTTCTTCCATGGCCGCTGCCAGTAATTTGCGGAGTTGGCTTTTGCTGGGAATGTCGAGGCCATTGGTTGGTTCATCGAGGATCAGTAACCGGCTATTTGCAGCCAGTCCAAAGGCAATCAGAAATTTCTTCTTTTGTCCGTAAGACAGCGAGGTTAACTGCTCGTTGGTCGGCAGGTCAAAGGTGGTGATATAATTCTCAAAGGCCCTGGGGTCAAAGTTCGGATAAAATGGGGCATAAAGGAGTAAATACTCGCTAATTTTAAGAGTTGGCGTGTAGAGTTCTTCGGGTATAAAGTAAATTTCTTTGAGCATATCGGCGGATCGTTTCCAGGGTGTAAAATCGAGAACATCACAGGATCCTTGTTGGGGGAATAATAGTCCGCAGATGATTTTCAGCAATGTTGTTTTGCCGGCGCCGTTTTTTCCCAGCAGGCCGTAAATGTTCCCTTCGGTAGTTTTCAGGCTTAGCTGGTCAAACAGCGGGGCTTTGTTTTTGTAGGCAAAACTCAGGTTTGTTAATTCAATCATAATTGTCTCCGTTGTAGTGTATTATAAAACTAACACACTAATAATGTAGTGGGTTGGTTTTGGAAAGTCAAGAGTTTTTAAATTTTTTTTCAGGGAACCATAATATCGCTGATTCTCAACAAGCGCCGCCCTTTTGGTTTGAGCGAAAAGGACAATCCATAATGGGGATTATGCCGACCATATTGATTTTCTGTCCTCCAGATGGAAATCCCGTAGCGATTTCGGTATGTACTCGTAATCATTAGTGTATACCCAGGCCCCTTGTCAAAGATTGGATCGATCAGATTGTCCAGATGATAATACCAAATATATCCTAGGCGCCCCTGGGCAATGAATGAGATTGGCGCATTGGTTTTGTCAAATCGATAGATAGCGTTAATTCCGGCCCGGAAATTACTTGGACCTGCTGCGGTGCGATAGGCATTACTGAAAGACAATTTTAGAATTTGTCGATTATTATTAATGAGGTATGGCTCGGTTTTTATTAAAAACAAAAGGCCAACAGCGGTATGTTCAGTGTAGGGTAGGTCAATAATACCATAACCCCAAAGCTGGTGATAGCCGTTTTGAATAAATTCACCACCATAATTTCCCCGGAATACAAAACCAGCACCAACCTGGTAGAGGGCCCTGGGTGTGTCTTTCTCTACTGATATCCGACTGGTAATCAGATCAAAACGATAATTAGCCGATTTGTTGGTCAGAACATTGTAATAGAGATCAAATATCCACCATCTTTTGGCACGCATATATGCTACCTGCGACCACAGGCAGGTGGTGACAAAATCATCTGAACCAACTTTAAGAATGTTTTTTAAAAAGTTCTGGTAGATAAGATTATCGTTCCAGTAACCGATCGTTAATTGATGATTACTACCGGGTTTTTTCAGGATTGTTACGGCATCAAGATTTGAGCCGCGAGAATTAATATTTATCAGCAGGAATAGATATAGTATGGTCGAAAACTTCCGAAGTATTTTCATTAATTGAATTTAAAATCAATAAAAAATGCGACCTAATGAATTATGGTTCTTAAATGAATATTAAAAAATGATCCGAAAACCCAGCGAACTCATTTTATTTTCATTGTCCTGTTTGTAGGAGTCAAAAAACACGTAGCTGTAATAGAAGCCGGCAAAATTTACGGTACCTTTGCGGAACAGATTAATGGTTGCAGAAATTTTGTACTCCGTTGAAGAGTCACGTAGCATCCAAACGTTGTGGTTGATTCCAATAAACGAGGCCCATTTCTTATATACACCAATTTGATAGCGTAGCAGGCTGAATAATTCATATTTGTAGTGATGATTAATCCCGCCGAAGGCGTTGCCGGTTGGTTTAATAAAGGCACCAATGTTAATCTGGGCGTCCCAGCTGTTAATTAGCGTATTTTCCCGTTTTCTATATTCGTCTCTTAAATACAGGTAGTAGGCGCCGGGCGTGCCAAGGCCGAACTGGACACTATTCCACCAGACTGGCGAACCCTCTTCGATAGTACTGATTTTATGGATACTTCCCCGATAAAATGTACCTTTAACCAACAGGTTTTTAAATTCATAGCGTAGGCTTGCGGCCAAATTAAATCGGATTTTGTTTAAGGTGAATACATCAGTTTCACTGACGGAAATTAAGGTTGTATTGCCAACCGTGCCGTACACGGTTGAATGGCCGATCTTAAACAAATCAATATTTGTTAAAAAATCCGCCCGGTATCCCGGCCAGGATTCATCTTCCAATATTTTTCCACTTATATAGGGCGAAAAAGCCACATATCCATGGGTATGCATCAGCAATTGACCGGATAAATTTTCGGCAAACATCAGAATGGATAAAAGGAGTATAAAAATTATTGTATTTCGTGAAAAATACTGTTTTTGAGATGACTTGAGGGGAATTTTAAAATACAATTTTTACCCCGATTGCCCCAAGATGGTTTTCTTTATCATGTGTAAATGAATCATATAGATAATAGCTATAAAATAGGCCGGCAAAGTTATAAAGTCCCTTCCGGAAAAGGTTTACGGTTAGACTAATTTTATGCTCCGTCGAATGATCGGCGTTTATCCAGCTGTATTGTCTCAGACCGATAAAAGACGCCCAGTTATGATAAGCGCCAATATTGTATCGGATCAAACTGAATATTTCATAACGATAAGTATGATTTTGACCGGTCAGCATAGTGTTTTTTGGTACAATGTACTGACCGATATTGATTTGTCCGTCCCACGTGCTGAGAAGTGTATTGCGTGCTTTAAATTGATTCCGAAGATATAAATAGTAGGATCCTCTGGTGCCAATACCAATCTGAAAACTATTCCACCAGGTGGATCCATGTCCCAATCCAGGAATAATTAGCTCGAGTCTATCTAGGCGGTGAATACATTGATGTTGCAGGGTTCCTTTGATAAGCCACTGTTTGAACTCCAGTCGGAATCCTGGAGAAAGATTGTAAATAATGTGATCCATTTCCCAAACCATTGAATCGGAATGGGAAATCATTGTTGTGTTCCCAATTAGACCGTTGATTACCAGGCGATTCCACTTAAAAAAATCCACGTATGCCATAGCCTCTGACCGATAAGCCGGATATACGGCTATATTCTTGTCCATTCCATTAACATAGGATGCCAATATCAGATGTCCGTGGGTTTTCATCAACAGTTCCGCCGAACATATAGTTTGGGCCACAATGAGTATGGAGAATAGAACGGGTAGGTACTTATTTTTCAATAGGTCTGTGAAGTTGATTTTACTAAACACTTATTTTTTATAAGGGGTCGAACTGATCTTTGTTTACGTAGCAAACCGGGCATATCCAATCGTCCGGCAAATCATCAAAAGCAGTTCCCGGCGCTATTCCGCTTTCGTCATCGCCAATCTCGGGATCGTAAATATAGCCGCAATTGGTACATATGTATTTGTCCATGTAATACTTCCTTATTCTAAAGTGAAATATTTGGCTTGCGGATGATGGACGACAAAGGCTGAGGTGGTCTGTTCCGGGACCATCTGAAAACTGTCAGTTGCCGAAACGCCAATTTTTTCAGCATTTAACAGAGCCAGGATTTTATTGTTTTCCGATAAATCCGGACAGGCCGGGTACCCAAAGGAGTATCGGGATCCACGATATTTCTGAACGACGAAATCCTCGATTCCGGCACCATCCTCTTTGCTGATTTTTAATTCAATCCGAATCTGTTGATGCCAGTATTCCGCTAGCGCTTCAGCTGTTTCAACGCTTAGCCCATGAAAAAGCAAATAGTCCTTATAATGATTTTCCTTGTATAAACGCAGGGCTTCTATGTGTGCATTGGTTCCGATGGTCGCGACCTGCAGGGCGATAATATCTTTTTTTCCGGATTCCAATGGCAGGAAGAAATCGGCAATCGAGCGATTAGGTGCCTTTTTTTGTCGCGGAAAATGCAGCCGCTCAATTTCAATATTGGAATTTGACTTAAAAATAATAACGCTATCCCCGAGACTATTACAGGGAAAATAACCGTATGCAATCTGTGGCACCAGGAGTTTTTCATCGATACAATGCTGTTTTAGAGCAATAAATTCGGGTCGCACACGTGTTTCAATTAAATCATCATATTCTTCTTTGTTTAATTTTCCCCGTCGGTATCCCCAGCGTCCCCTAAAAAGAACAGACTCAGTTAAAAACGAAAAAACCGTTTCAAGATCAATTTTGGTAATATATTTCATGCCCCAAAACGGCGGTGTCGGAATATCGATGTCGCGACGGAATTCTTCATGCTGAATGGTTGGTGGTCTTGATATTGTCCGGTTCTTTTTCTTTTTTCCGGTGTCTTTATTCGGTTTCAATGCTAACCAGTCTTTTCCTTTTATCAGGCTCATTGTGTCCAGCCCCGCAAAGGCGTCAGGGCAATAAACAACCGGTCCGCCGGAAATTGGCGCACAGATATCGTCCACAAAATCGTGAGTAAGTGCCGCACCCCCCAATAAAACCGGAATATTAATATTGCGTTGCTTCATTAATTCTAGATTTTCTTTCATCACCGTCGTTGACTTGACCAGTAATCCGCTCATTCCAATCGCATCTGCATGAACCTCGTTGGCCTTCTGGAGCATCGTTTCGATTTCACACTTGATACCAAGATTATACACTCTGTATCCGTTGTTGCTCAGAATAATATCCACCAGATTTTTGCCGATATCATGGACATCGCCACGAACAGTCGCCAGAACAATACTGGTTTGTATCTCGGTGTCTGTTTTATCAAGAAAGGACTCCAGCTTGCCGACGGCAAATTTCATTACTTCGGCGGATTGAAGAACAAAAGGCAGCTGCATTTTCCCGGAACCAAACAGGTCACCGACGATTTTCATTGCCGGGATTAACCAATTATTAATAATGTCAATAGCTTTGGTGTTTTCAAGAGCTTCGGTAAGCAGTTTTTCCAGACCGACGCGATTTCCCTGAATGATGCGCTGCTTGATTTTTTCATTGATGGGGGTTGTGTCATCTTCAATGGATTTTGTTCTCTGAACGCCGGCTTTTTTATCAAAATAATCGATAAATGTAAACAAGGCATTGGTGCCGCGATTATAGACCAGGTCAAGACATATATCCACATCCGCCTGATCGATTTTATAGAGTGGCATAATTTTTTGAACATTAACAATTGCCATGTCCATGCCGGCACTTATGGCTTCATTCAGAAAAACGGAATTAAGAATCTCGCGGGAACCGGGATTCAGCCCAAAGGAAATATTGGATACACCGAGAATTGTATACACACCGGGGAGTTCATCTTTTACAGCTTTAATTCCTGCGATTGTATTTTTGCCGGCCTCTTTGAGGGATTCATCGCCGCTACCCAGTGTGAAGGTCAGAGTATCGAATATTAAATCCTGAGGACGCAATCCGTTTTGGTAGACAGCAATATCGTAAATCCGTTTGGCGATTGCGACCTTTTTACTAACATCGTGCGCCATTCCGCTTTCATCGATAGTCAGTGCAATTACGGCAGCGCCAAAGCGTTTTGCCAACCGGCAGATTTGCCGGGAGCGCTCTTCTCCATCTTCGAGGTTGATGGAATTTATTACTGCCCGTCCGCCAATCAGTTTCAATGCGTTTTCGATGACGGTGACATCGGTAGAGTCAATAAATATCGGCAAATCTACTTGTCGGACGATCCGTGTGACAGATTCATGCATATCCGCCGTTTCATTCCGACCGGTATAGGCAACGCAAAGATCAAGGCCATGAGCGCCGGTCAATTCCTGTTGTTTGGAGATATTAACAATGCCATCCCAGTCATTGGCCAGCAGGCAATCACGAAATTTCTTGCTGCCGTTTGTGTTCGATCGCTCACCGACGAAAAACGGTGCGGGGTCCTGACGCAACTCCTGGGCGGAAAAAACCGATGCGACAGATGGTATTAGAACCGGATTCCGTTTGGCGGGGCTTAGTGTCAGTGATCTGGATGCCAGAGCACGAATAAATTCTGGTGTAGTACCACAACAACCGCCAACGATCTGAACGCCATATTTTTCAACAAAATCGGATAAAACAGTTACGTATTCTTCAATCGATAAGGTATAGATCATTTCGCCGTTGACCATTTGGGGCAAACCAGCATTTGGTTGTACAAGAACCGGTCCATGAAATAACTGGCAAATCTGTTTAACGTAGGGTCGCATCTGCTCCGGTCCGGTGGCACAATTGATGCCAACGACATCAATCTGAAAAGGTTCAAGAATCGCTAATGCTGCGGCGATATCCGTGCCAATCAGCATGGCGCCGGTGGTTTCGATAGTAATTGAGACAATTCGGGGCAGCTTCAGTCCGGCGGATTTTAATTCGTCGTCAACCGCAGTAAGCGCCGCTTTGATCTGAAGGGGATCTTGACAGGTTTCAATGATAAACAGGTCCACGCCCCCCTGTATCAATCCCCGGACCTGGAGGGCGTAGGATTCATACAAAGAATCGAAATCGATTTGTTCCAGAGTGATAAGTTTAGTCCCCGGACCAATGTCACCGGCGACAAAACGGGGTTTGCCCGGAGAGGAATATTTTTGCGCGGCCCGCCGGGCGATTTCGGCGGCACGGTGATTGATTTCCGCGATTTTATCGCCGAGATCAAATTCAGATAAAACAATTTTATTACCACCAAAGGTATTTGTTTCGATGACGTCAGAGCCGGCGGCCAGATAGTTTTCATGGATGCGTTGAATTTTATCCGGGATCGTGAGGTTCAATATTTCCGGGCAGCCATTACGACCGTCCCATTCCGCATCACTCGGATTAAGGTTGTGTATCTGGGTCCCCATAGCCCCGTCAAAAAGGACTAATCCCTGTTTAATTCTATCTGAAAATTCCAAAACCGCTCCACAATTCTATAATATTAGAAAATATAGAAAGTCATGGATGAAAGCAAAGAGTAAAAGTACAAATTTATTATCATCTTGCAATTTGTCTTGACTAATTAGGGGCGCCTAACTAAATTAGGGGCGCATAAAAGGATGAGAAGTATGGCCCAATCATTATTATCGGAAAGTCAGCAGGATTACCTGAAAATCGTGCTCGATTTAATCAATGAAAAGAAAGTCGCCCGGATCAAAGAAATCGCCCAGCGAAAAGGAGTAAGCATGCCCTCGGTAACCGAAGCCATGCGCAAATTGTCGAACGAAGGCTTTGTCCAGTATTCAGCACGGGAATTTGTGGAGCTGACGTCTGCGGGTGAAATTACAGCTCATCGTTTATATAGTAAGAACTTGTTCCTGAAGAGTTTTTTCGTCGATGTACTTGGGATTGAAGATAGTATTGCCGAGAAGGAAGCCTGTGAAGTGGAACACCATCTCAGCGTTGTGACGCTTGATCGATTGATTTTGCTTTACCAGTTTTTAAGTGAATGTAAGAAAAACGATCAATTGACTCTTCATTTGTTTAAAACATGTGTTCAATCGGCCGAGGGAATGTCGGAAATTGATCCCGATTGCAAATCCTGCTTTGTGGCCAGTAATTTCCCCCATCGGCTGGGAAAATCGACAGTACACACGCTTCTTTCAAAGATGAGTCGCGGGCAACAGGGGCAGGTCGTCATGCTTGGTCCGGATACGGATCTTCGGCGAAAAATCATTGAAAAAGGATTAATGCCGGGAAGTGTATTTGTACTTGAAGAAGAGGGCAATGCCAACAGTCCATTTCGTGTTCTCAGCGACGGATGTTCCGTTGAACTAGATGTAAACGCCGCCAATATTATTGAAGTTGCCATTGAACAATCCAATTAAATCCGGGGATTATGAACAAGAGTCATTCAGCAAACAGGATAACCGATCTTTCTAAAATCAATTCCGGGTCACTTTTTAAAGTGCTTAAAATAAACGCTACCGGAGAGATTCGACAGCGATTGTTGGACATAGGTTTTATTAAAAATCAGAATGGTTGTACCATACGGAAAGCGCTTTTAAAAGATCCCATCGAAATAGAAATCAAAGGGACGAAAGTGTCATTGCGGCGCTCTGAAGCAAAACTAATTGACGTGGAAGAAATATAATGGATACAACCGGTCCTCCGGTTCAACGCCGATTGCGTCGGCGTTTCGGGCGCAGAAATCACCCTGAAAATCAAGACATTATCAGAATTGCTTTAGCCGGCAATCCGAATTCCGGGAAGACCAGTATATTTAATGCTTTAACCGGTCAGCATCAGCATATTGGTAATTATCCCGGCGTTACTGTCGAAAAAAAGTCTGGAATAATTACGATTGACGGAAAAAACATTGAATTTATCGATTTGCCGGGAACATACAGCCTGAGCGCTTACTCAATGGAAGAGATTGTCTCCCGGGATTTTGTATTGAATGAAAAGCCCGACGTTATTGTTGATGTCCTGGATTCGACGAATCTGGATCGGCACCTGTATCTATTGCTGCAGTTTCAGGAATTGGGAGTGCCAATTGTCGGTGCTCTGAATATGACCGACGAGGCCGAAGAAAAGGGAATTCATATTAATAGCGAACAGCTATCAATAATTTTGGGAATTCCGTTCGTAAAAACAGTCGGAAGCACGGGCGTCGGAATAGATTTATTACTGGATATGGCCATGAAAGTTGCCGGGGGGGAACAGGAGTCCAACAAACGGCACTTAAATTATGGGAAGCATGTGGAGCTGGCTCATAATGCGGTCATTGATACGCTGGAGATGGATGATAAATTTAAACAGCGGTACTCAATGCACTGGATTGCGATTAAATTGCTGGAAAAAGACCGGGACGCTGAAGAAAAAATCAAAAAGGAACACCGTTTTGCCAAAATGGTTTTCAGTGTTGCAGATGAGTGGCGGCAGCGATTGGAAAAGCACTACAACGAAGATTCTGAAGTTATTATCGGTGAACAGCGCTATGCTTATATCCATGGAGCAGTAAAAGAGACCGTGACACAGGTCCGGCAGCAAAAACTTGTTGATGTCACTGAACAAATTGATCGTGTTGTGCTCAATCGATACCTGGGAATGCCGATTTTTTTTGCTGTTATGTTTGTCATTTATCAGATAACATTTGCTCTAGGGAATCCACTTTCAGACGGTATCTCGATTGGATGTGGCTACCTGTCCAATGTATTAACGGATAGTATGCCGTCCGGTCCACTGCAGGACTTGTTAACCAATGGTATCATTAATGGTGTTGGTGGTGTTTTGACATTCTTGCCGCTGGTCCTGTTGCTGTTTATGGGACTTTCATTTCTGGAGGATACTGGTTATATGTCCCGGGCCGCCTTTGTCATGGATAAGTTTCTCCATATTTTTGGTTTGCATGGCCGCAGTTTTATTCCCTTTATGATTTCCACCGGCTGTGCTGTTCCGGGTATAATGAGCGCCCGCGTACTGGCTAATCGAAAAGACCGCATCGTGACGATTCTGGTATCGCCGTTGATGATGTGTGGTGCTAAAGCACCGGTTGTCGCAATGCTGGTGGCGGCATTTTTTCCAAACAATGCGACATTTGTTTTTTGGAATATTTGGCTCTTTGGCTGGTTAATGGCCTTTGTTATGGCGTTGATCTTTAAAAAGTCACTATTTCGGGGTGAACAAACGCCCTTTGTGATGGAATTACCGCCTTACCGGCGTCCCTTGTTCAAGAATGTATTGATTCACATGTGGGAAAAATCTTCAGAATATGTGAAAAAAGCCGGTACCGTGATTTTAGCGGCCTCAATTGTAATGTGGTTTTTGCTTTCCTATCCGAAACCATCGTCGACAGACAGCGGATTATATACCGATAATACTCCATTGGTAGAGTATAGTTATGCAGGACGTTTAGGAAAAGGATTGGAGCCAATCCTGAAATTGATGGGCTTTGACTGGAAAATTGGGGTAAGTCTGGTTGCTGGTGTTGCTGCTAAAGAAGTTATCATTTCAACAATGGGCATTCTCTATGGTATGGATAAACGTCCGCCTGATAGTCCGGCACATGTCGATTTTTTTGTAAAGGACAAATTAAGTCAGGATCCAGCGTATTCCCCGCTTATGGCGTTTGCGCTGATGATATTTATTATGGTCTATATTCCCTGTCTGGCAACATTGGCGATGGTTAAAAAGGAATTGGGTTCCTGGAAATGGCCCCTATTTCAGGCGGGCTACACGCTTTTTGTTGCGTTTATATTGGCTGCTGGGATTTACCAAATTGGAAGTTTGCTGGGATTCGGAGGATAACGAAAGAAATGAACTGGCAAATTGTCATAGTCATAGTTTTTGTGATCGTCAGCGGGTTTATTCTATTGAAACGATTCTATAAAACCCTTAAGAAACCGCAATCCGCCTGCGATTCCTGTCTGATGAAAGACAACTGCGGGATGGAATGTGAAGATATTAAAAAATCTTCAGAAGATCCCAAACCTAAAACATAACTCTCTCCGATTTCATCGGGATGAACCATTTTTTTATTCTATTTCATCTATCCGTCGCAACTTCCTTTTCAGGAGTCTGAAAATCCCTAGAACGAAATTCAGTTTGGGAACCTGTTCTGCGTATTTCCGGTAAGTGTCCCCGAATTTCTCAAGGCCTTCTTGGTCGGCGAGATGAAGGTCGGGAATCATCAGCAAAATGGCCGGAATTCCGAGAGCAATAATCAGCCAGTGCTGAGAAATTAACATTAATCCGATATTAAACAGCGGTAAAGCCAAATACTGTGGGTGCCGGACGATACTGTAAATTCCTTTGTTTACCAACTGTTGTGTATGCATATAAGATTGTCCATTAGTGACCGAACCGTATTTTCTCAGGTGGTACATTGGCAGCCAGCCAAACACTACCGACATTGCCCAGAAGATCCAGCCAATGATTCGAAGGATTTTCATATCTCCTCCCGGGAGAAAGAAAATCGTCACCAGCTGCGCTATTGAAAAAACGCCTGCAACCGATGATAAAATGTGCTGTTTCCAGATGAGTTTACTCATTACGCATCCATTTTAAAAACTGATTTTCAGCCTTATGTAAGGCCAGATATTCTCGATCAGATCTATCTCTTCCACGCCGTACAGCGTATAGCGGCCATCGAATTCCGATCCTCTTGATCCACCCAGAATAAACGCCCCGGCGGTGATCTCAAGATTGGAGTAGGGCGAATAACTATAACCCGGTAAAATCGCATAGCTGCCGTCATCGAGATTGTTAAAAAACGCCAGGCTGAATTTGTGAAAATCCTTCACGGTTTTTTCAAAGAATAGAAATGAATAATTGCGGGCGTTAACCAGTTTTTCGCCAGAGATGACAGTCAATAGATTGTAGTCTTTTTTGCTTTTAGCGCCGATGCCCTGGTAGTAATATTCCATGCGGGTGTCGATCTCCGCTCCGGGAATCATGTAGTCAAAGCCGATGCACATTTCCAGATTGTCGGAAAGGCTATAGTTTTTCAGTACAAATTTCTGGTCTGAAATGTCGTGGGGAATCCGGAACGCAAATTCTCCGTAGACACCGAAATTTTCGACTGCCCCGGCGAAATCGAACCCGGAATAATAGCTGCGTTTATAATACGGATGCATCGGTAAATCACCGGTCACTTCCGCCAAAGCGCCCTGCTTGAACATATCCAGGACCGTTGCGGTATCACCATCGACCAGAATATCCGCTATCGTCTGATTGGTGACGATGCCCTGAATATACTGCCAGCCGGCTTCGTCGAGAATGTCATCGATGGGGCGATAATCAAGATCATTATAGAGCACTTCCTTGATCCAACTGAGTGACATATCAAAGGTACCGACAACGGTTTTCAACTTGACGCCATAAGGGAGATTGGCCGCATCGCTGTCTTCATGGTAGGCGGTTGTTTTGTGGGTTTTATCCTGAAACGCGAGATAGGCCTCCAGAGAGAATCGGTCGGAAAGTGCATAACTGGGCAGAATTGCCATTGTGCCGGGCGTGTCTTCGGTGACCATATCGAGAAAGGGCGGAAACGCCACGCGCGATGTCGGATTGAACACATAACCGGTGCCCCAGGCGACGGGGAATTTGCCGAACTGCAGATCAAAATTACCGATGTTAGCCATGCCCCAGACGTGATCGAAAAACATGCGCTGATTGTAATCTTCCAGCGGAAAATCGCTCTGAGCAAATCCGGCAATACCCAACTTTTCATACATCAGATATGGGTTTTGGTTGCCCATATTGGAGATGTACGAGAATTCCATGTGAAAGCGCAGATTGTTTTCCGGTCGCCAGTCGCCTTTTAAGCGCAGAAGTAAAGCGTTTCCGTAGGTTGGTTTTGAGAACTTCTGATGAGTATAATTCAAACTGGATTGAACATAGTCAATCATGTATCCGTATAAACTGAATGTTTCTTCGTAGCTGCTGATCGCTGAACTCTCCGATTCGGCAGTGTCCCATCCGACATCCGGGAAGCCGGTATCCTGGGCAACGATAAAGGAGAATCCGCAAAATGTTAGAATTAGTAACAGGATGATTGTCTTATTCATGACGGCGTTTCCTATTTATAAAATCGCATCGGGTTGAAATACTTTTCATCTATGGGAACATCATACTGGGCTTCATGGATAATGACGACGGTTTTGCTCTGTTTGACCAGGTTAAGCATCGTCATGCGGGTGGGCATCAGTCGTCCGGAAATGGTTTTAAATTCCTCGGTGACCAGGTCTTTTTTATGACCGTCTTCTTCCGTATAAAACTCAACTTTGTGGGACTGGTAAGTCTCTTTGGAAACTGTGATGAGAATTTTCGAATATGCGGATTCTTTGATCGGAATGCCTTCCAGAACCCAAAGCTTTTCATCGGAACTCAGGATTTTGAAGCTGTATTTTTCTTCCATGGAACCACCGCCAAGGTCTTCGTAGGAAAAATCACCACCGACGCCTTGGATGGATTTATCTTTGGATTTTGCGGCAATTTTCCGCACTCTGCCGGTGGAGGGGAAAAACACCCACTGGTCGCCTTCCAACGACAGAATCCGCAGTCCCTTGATAGATTTTGGTGAGATAAATTCCATATAGCTGTTGTCTTCACCTTTGCCGTACGCGAGGACCTTCATGTCGCGGTAATTGCTGTTGTCCTCGGAATAGGGAAAGGTCAGCATACTCATTTTGGCGATGCTGCTGCTGGTTTGGCCGACTTCATCCATCTTGCGGATGATGGGCAACACATCTTCCTCGGCAAATAGTGAAACCGAGATGAAAAGGGCGGATAGCAAAATCGCTGTTCGTGTGACAATTCGTTTCATGACAACCCCCTAGGATTTTGGGTTCTTTTTCGATTTATCAAAGGATAACAGAGCCGGCAACAGGATCAGGGTCGTCAGAAGGCACATCAGAATGCCGACAAAGAGGAGCCGGCCCATGGAATTTACAGAGCCGAACCTGCCGATCAGGCCCAGTGATCCGAACCCGATCATGGTAGTAAAGGCTGAGAGGAAAACCCCTTTGCCGGTGTAGCGATAGACCGTTTCAATATTCTGTTCGACTTTGTAGCGGTGGGAAATGTGAATTCCAAAATCAATTCCCATCCCGATTACCAGTGGAATCATGGCAATATTGATAAAATTCAATTTCTGTCCCAGCAGTGGATATATGCCAGCCATCCAGATCATTCCGATGAGCAATGGGATTGTCGCAAAAACGGTATATTTCAGGTTCCTGAAAATCAGGGCCAGGAAAAATAGCACCGCCGCGAAAATATAGATGCCGGCTTTTCCCGAAGCGCTGATCACCTCATCCAGCCAAGCGGTCAGGACCTGGGATGTCCCGGTGATTTTTGCCGAGGCCCGGCCGACAGAATTATTGAAATGACGGGCATTGCTGATATTGTCGAGAATTCCGTTGTCAGGATAAATCATGACCAGATTGCGCTTTCCAGTTTTGTCGAACATGCTTTTCCGAATATTATCCGGCAGATCGTCAATGGTCATCGGACGATTGGCGCCGGACATTCTGGTGACAATTGCGTCCATTTCTTTTGCAAAATACCTATCCAGATTGGTAAGTCTTGAGACATACAACGAGGGGTTGCTTTCGATCAATTGAATCAATTTCTGGAATACTTCATTGCCAGGTTTGCCGACCTCAGCTCCGTAAATCTCGCGGATCATCTGGTTGCGTTTCTTGACAATTTTATTGTTTTCACCCAGACCGGCGACAGAGAGATCACCCATTTCGATGATATTCCATTCGGTTCGCTGAACTTCGTAAGTGAAGGTCTCCATATCATCTAGGGAATAGTTCATTGTTTTGTAACGGGCGGGCATTTGTCGGATTTTAGCAATGGCGGCGAGTCGTGCCTGTTGTTCTTCAGGCGGCGGAAAAAAGTAGGATACCGAACTGATGTCAGCGACCATTGGTGTTTTTTCCAACTTTTCCGTTATTTCCCGAGCCTCTTCAATGCTATCTGTAATTACCATGGAAGCGAAGGGCGTCATTTCAAATTTTTCCATGACCTTTTCGTATTGAATGATGGACGGCATCTGCTGCGGCTCCAGCTGCATCATGTCAAATTCCATCTCGTTTAAAAATACGGCGGCAGAAAGCCCGACCGTGATAACGATACCCACAATAATTGTCGCAGTGCGGTGTCGATAGGTGGTTTTCCCGAGTCTGGCGAGAAACTGATAATTGATATTGGGCAGATGTGATTTGCTCAAATCCTTTTTACCCCAACGGAGCAGAAGCGCCGGCAGAATGAAAAACATGGCCAGGAAACAGTTGATAATACCGGTGCCCATGATAAGACCAAACTGAGCGAAGGCTTTGATGCCAGTAGCGGACATGACGAAAAATGCAAGGGCGGTGGTCAGTGCCGCCAGCAATGTGCCCATCCCGGCTTTCAGGTAGGTCAGGCGCAAAGCCTCTTTCGGCTCCAGGCCGTCTTCGCGATAGGTGGTGAAATTCGTGACAATCTGAATACCGTAATCCACACCGAGCCCGATCAGCAGCACACCCATGATACTGGTCAGCATATTGATCTCTTTGATTGTGATACCGATGAATCCGTAATTGAAGACTATACCTGCCACAAGGACAATCAGTATAAACAGAATGGAGCGCAGCTGGCTGAATGAGAAAATGAACAGCCCCAGGATCAGGACCAATGCGACGATAGACGGAACCAGCATGTCGAAACCCAGTGCATCCTGTTCGTCACTCTGGATCGGAATATCGCCGGTGTAACTGACATTCAAGTCGGGATAACGGGTATTCATGTCCGCCTGGATGGCCTTGATGCCATTCATTAAGACGACAATTTTTTCAATTTCAATGGAACTGAAGTTTGGCGTAATAGTAAACAGCATCATAGTGTTATCATGATTGAAATTATAGGGATTGCCGTACAGAAATGTTTCTGCCAGAGTTTTGCCCTGTTCGCTAACCGGTAAAATGTCGGGATTTTCGAGATATTCCCGCAACAGGGTGAAAAAGGATTCCAGTTGGGAGAGCGTCGCTACGGCGTCATTTTCCTGCTTATTTGTTTCAAGCTCCTCCTCGGCTTCATCGCCGGTATAGGTTTCTTCGAAGGAATTATTCAGAGAAGTGATAAAGGGCAGCAGGTTCAATTCGGAAAGTGTCTCGCTTGTTTTCTTGATATCTTTGGCTTTCTGCAGCATCAAGCCCCAGTTATCAATAAATTGGCGATCCACTTTCAGATTGATGGCTTTGACATCGTTCAGAGTTTTCGGAATCGCTTTTAGTGCGGTCACAAAATCTTCAGCGCACTGCCCCATGCGGATTTTGTCATTGCCTTCGATGGTGATCATGATCGTGGCGCCACCATCGAAAACCGAGTCAATTTCGATATAGCTGGCAATCATTGGATCTTTTTCAGACATCAGGTCTTTAACTTCAGTTTTTACCTCAATATTGGAGGCCGAAATCAAACTGAGAATGAATACCAGGAGAGCCCAAAACGGTATCCATTTATAAAAGCGGGTTACAAAATTGGAGACGACGCCCATCATTTTTTCTTCTGCTTTCATAATTCCTCCTATCGTGCTATGATAAATGAGAAAACTCTTCTGAAAATATTAATCTTTCGGCGGTCGCTCCAGAATTCGGTCGATGCTGTTCTTACCGGCGACCTGCCCGATCAAACTCTGATA
Organism: uncultured bacterium; assembly: GCA_964485475.1. Taxonomy (GTDB): domain Bacteria; phylum Fidelibacterota; class UBA2242; order UBA2242; family UBA2242; genus B118-G9. Next base: position 18,839 of record CAZAKB010000009.1, on the reverse strand, counting down.
CATGTTTGCAAAGGCCTTCACAAACGTCCGGGTTGTGGCCAGCAAATCCATTTTATAATGCTCGCACCATTCATCGCTGAAAATGACAAAGGAAAAAATTGGAGCGAAAATCAGGAAAAATCCGGCCAGTGACGTGGCGGGCTTATCTTCATATTGAAGGCCGGCCTCTTCCGCGATTCGGAAACCGGCTTTGAAATTTTGCTCGAAATATTTGAAAATATTCACATGGGGATTTTCCGGGGCGTCCTTCAGCGACTCAGAAAATGAGATTTTGATGATGTTCTTGTTCTCCATCATGAAGGGCAGCGTATGTTGACTGAGAATGTTCTCCATGGACAGGTCCGGATTTTTACGCCAGTGGTTGGTAACATGCAATTTCATTTCCACCGATTTTTTACCAAATATATCGAAGAGTTCCGCCAGGATTTCCTCCTTACTTTTGAAGTAGTAATAGATCAGGGACTTGGTGATGCCGGCTGTTTTAGCGATAGCGTCGATGCCGGTCGCGTCGAAACCTTTTTGAGCGAAGAGATTTTCGGCCGCATCGAGGATTTTTGTTTTGACCTGGTGTTTATTTTGTTTTGTCATGGTTATCGAACTCCGAATGTTTTTATTGACCGTTCAGTCAAAATATAATAAGTGAAATAAATTTTGTCAAGATGTTTTTTGAACAATCGGTCAAATATGTTGAACCACAAAGACACCAGGTGCTAAAAAAATTGCTCCGGAGTGGGGTTCTGGTACGAGAGGTAAAGAATAACCCCGCATTTTAATGCGGGGAGAGGAGAAACCGGCCCAGACCAGTGTTCTCACCTTACGCGATTTCTCTCCCCTATTTATCGGGGAATCGAGATGACTTACGAGATTAAAATTGATACCCAGGTTCATCGTGGGAATCATATCCCAATAATGGCTCCGCTCGGTTAAAATAATCTACATTAAAAAATGTAATATTCCCGCAATATCAGTAATTAACGACGATAATTTAAAATCATGATCCCTATTTATTAAGTTTTGTTACTATTTCCTGCCATATAAGTAAAAAAGTGCGTACAACTAAAAATAGTACTTGATACCACCACATATACGTATTAATTTGCTGCTATAAAAGGAATATATCATGAACAACATTAAAAACATCGGAAGTATCATTCGATTTCATCGAAAAAAAGCAGGGCTGACCCAAAAACAACTGGCAACCCTTGCCGGTGTTGGAAAGTCCGCCGTTTTTGATATTGAAAAAGGGAAAAATTCGGTCAGGCTAAATACTTTGATGGCAATTTTGGCAGTACTGAATATTCATCTACGCCCCGAAAGTCCGATGATGAACCATTTCAAAAATAAGGAAAATCAGGTGTGAGAGCTGCGAATATATTCATGCATGGAAAACTTACCGGTGTGCTTGAAGAAATCGAATCTAGCAAACACTATCGTTTTACATATTTAGATGACTATACCGATGAGCCTATTTCTCTGAATATGCCAGTGCAAAAAGGAAAATATGAATTTAAAAAATTCCCGGCATTTTTTGATGGTCTTTTACCGGAAGGTGCAATGCTGGAAGGTTTGTTACGGCAGCGTAAAATAGACCGAGAAGATCTTTTTTTCCAATTGCTCGCCGTTGGTCAGGATTTGGTTGGGGCGGTGACAGTTGAGGAAATATCATGAATCGTTGTCCGATAGCATATATAGATTGTGGTAAAAAAAAATATTCTTCAGCAGGGCTAAAAAAATTGTCACGGCGTTTGGAATACTTGCAGGATTTTCCATACTCAGCAGAAGAGCAGCGGCAAGAATCCGTGATTCGAGTGGCAAAAATGTCAATCCAGGGCATCCAACCGAAAATAAGTGTGCGTTTGAATGTGGTAAAAGCCAGTTTTGAAATTGTTGATAAAGACGGACGATATATCATCAAACCGCAACATGATATTTATCCACAGCTACCGGAAAACGAAGACCTATCCATGCGATTGGCGGGAATTGTTGGAATAACCGTACCGCCGCACGGTTTGATTTATTGTAAGGATGGTTCTTTTTCCTATATCATCAAACGTTTTGATCGGGAAGGGAAATCCGGCAAAGTGGCAGTTGAGGATTTTGCGCAGTTGGCTGAAATGTACAGAGAAACCAAATACAATTTCAGTATGGAAAAACTCGTATCTATCCTCGATTTTTGCACGTTTCCGGCGGTAGAAAGGGTGCGCCTTTTTCGCCGTTGTATTTTTAATTATCTGATTGGCAACGAAGATATGCATCTGAAAAATTTTTCCTTGATAACAAGAGATAATAAAGTTGAATTGTCTCCTGCGTATGATTTTCTGAGCACAACAGCGGCATTTTTATCGATTGGAAAAAAAATTGAAGATATCGAAGAAGTTGCTCTTCCATTAAACGGAAAAAAGCGAAATCTGTCACGTAAAATGTGGATAGACTATTTTGGTTTTGGACGATTGGGGTTGAATTCAGTGGTAATTAAAAAGGAATTGACACGATTTTCCAATTCATTTGACCAGTGGTATGACACGATTCGAAACAGTTTTCTGTCATCGGAAATAAAGGCGATATATATCTCAATAATTGAAAAGCGCAGGCAGGTATTGGAAATCTAAAACTTTTTATTGTTCCTGGTGAAAGTCGGGACAAGTATCATCATTGGCAATACAAAAAACCCCAAACCTAAATACATAACTCACCCCAGTATAGGCCGGGGAAAGTTATATTTCAAATATACTCAGTTGGTATTGTTACTCATATTTGATCGATTCCACCGGGTTGGCTAAAGCCGCCTTGATTGATTGAAAGACAACGGTCAAACCGGTTATCACTACCAAAATAATCAGCGGAATTACAAACAGGAAAATACCAATTTCCATTCGGCTGTTAAAACCCTGAAGCCAGTTGCGGATTCCAAAAAAGGAGACTGGAATCATTAATACTGTTGAAGTAAAAACCAAATAAAACAGGTCTTTTACCAGCAGTATGACAATTGTTGAGACACTGGCTCCCAGTACTTTTCGAATTCCGATTTCTTTGCGGCGCTGACTGGCATTGAAGGCTGCTAAACCGAAGATCCCAAGGCAGGTTACAAGCAGGGCTAATCCTGTAAATGTGCGAAAAACAGCACCAAATTGTTTGTCGGCGAAATACTGTTCATTGAAGTACTCATCCAGGAAGAAGAAGGTAAATGGATTGTCGGGGAAGGACTTCTTATATACGGTTTCAATCTGTTTGAGTGTTGCAGAGAAATTCGCGGATTTTATCTTGATGGAATACATGCCTCGAGGGCTGTTTGTCAGAAACCGGAAGATGGTTGGCTCAAAAGCCGCTTTCGGTGATTCATGATGATAGTCGGCGACCACGCCGATCACCGTGTAGATTTTCCCCCAGTAACTAATCTGTTTTCCAATCGCATTTTCCGGCGACTCAAATTCTAGCCATTGCAAGGCGGTTTCATTAAGAATCAGGCCATCGGGATCGGTGCTGAATTCCTTGGAAAAATTCCTCCCTGCAAGGAATTTTATATCGTACATATCCAGAAATTCGTAATCAATTCCCATAATCATATAATTTTTACTTTTACTGACATCGCTGCCAGCCGGGAAAATTCCGCCGTTGTCCCAGTAAATCTGCCGACCTGGGACTTCTCGCGAAAAGGCAATGTCCGCTATATTCGGGTACCGTCGCAGTTCATCTTTAAACGATTCGAACCGTTTCTCGAAGTTCTCACCCTGTATTCTGGGCGCTTTTAACACAACTATCTGGTCAATATCAAATCCCAG
>CAZAKB010000009.1:0-14960 GCA_964485475.1 uncultured bacterium | reverse complement strand
CACCCTGTATTCTGGGCGCTTTTAACACAACTATCTGGTCAATATCAAATCCCAGGGTCTGTGTTCGCATGAATTTAATTTGTTCGAAAATTGTTAAAGTTGCGACAAGCAAAACGAAGGCAATTGAAAATTGAAACAATACAAGTACTTTACGAAAACCGATTCCCCGGGAAGAAGTCCCGAATTTTCCCCGGATTACGGCAATTGGTTTAAAGGAGGTTTGCACAAACACCGGATAAATACCGGAAAAAAGAATACTGCATAGAAACAGAGTAATTAATTCGACATAGAATATTTTTGATCGCCAGATGGAAATCTCCGGAGACATTCCACTGATTCGGCAAAAATAGGGAAATATCAGACCAATAAATATTAAACCAGCGATTAATCCGATAATGTTCAAAAAAATTGTTTCAATGAAAAACTGGGTAACGAGTTGTCTGTGATTGGCGCCGACGACTTTCCGTAAACCAACCTCTTTTGCTCTTTTAATTGCTTTTGTGGTGCTGAGGTTGATGTAATTGACCCAGGCGATGATAATGATGACAAATGCGATAATGGACATAAAGATCACCGAGTTTTTATCGCCATTTGCTTCATATTCCTGCAGGTAATGACTGGTTAAATGAATGTTCCGCATGAGTTGGGGTTCAAGGACCACGGTAAGATCATAGGCTTTAAAAGCGTCGCCAAGAACCTCTTCGACAACGGTGGCCAGTTTGGATTTTAGAACTGCCGGGTCAGTAGTCTCCTTTACCAGCGTATATGTGAAAAAACCGGTATGTCCCCAGGAGTCCAGAACATCATCAGTATAGAATGAATGGATCGAAGGATAGGATAAGATGATGTCCAATTTTAAATGTGAATTGGGCGGCGAATCTTCAAATATTCCGGTAATGATAAAATCGATCTTTTTATCGACGGATATCAGTTTTCCCATGGGGTCTTCGCCAGGGAAATACTTCTTAGCGGTTGATTGGGAAATGATGGCGGTGTTTGCATTGGAAAGAGCTGTTGCGGGATTGCCTTTGACAAAATTGAGTTGAAAGATTTTCAGGAAATCCTCTTCGGCAAAGAACATACGTTCTTCGGAGAATTTAATATCGCCATTCAGAGCGGTGGCTTTATAACGGAAAATTCGGGCAATGATTTCAATCTCCGGAATCCGTTTTTTCAGAATCGGAGCGGTCGGCGGACTGCAGGAGGCAAACCGCACAGAGGTTCCGTTGTTGCTGTGTCGCTCATAGCGGATGCGGTAAATCCGATCGCCATTTGGGTGATAATTGTCGAAACTGTTTTCAAAATGCACATAATGCAGAATCAGCAGACAGGCTGCGATTCCCAAAGATAATCCCAAAATGTTAATGGCCGAAAAACTGGCGGTTTTTCTTAAATTGCGCAATGCGCTGACCAGATAATTTCGAATCATGGTTTTTCCCCGGATGTTTCAGTTACTATTTGAACTCATTGTTTTAATAGAAATTTGATGCAAATTTAAGTGTGAAGTTGTCTTTGATATAACAGATTTTTAATTTTTCGTTTAGTATTATGGGAGTGTGTAATGGAATTAGAATTGAAAGTACTAGAAGCCATGCAAAAAGCCGGAAAACCGGGGGATATTGCCTAGATGGTTAACGTGGACAAAGTCCAGGTGTCCAAAGCAATCAAGACCTTGAAAGATCAGGGTAAAGTTGAATCTCCCAAGGTTTGCTTTTATAAACCGGTGAAATAATACCCGGTTTATTTGGCCAACACAAATAATCAATTTTGCTTAAATTATTTTTAACCAGAATCTTTGCTTGTTTTTTAATTGGCTTGCCTTGCGCAAGTATAGTTCCTATCTTTATACAGGAGGGTTCCATGAAGTCCAAAAACATATTTAGATCAACAATATTCATTTTTCTGTTTGTAACGTGTATCTGGGCAGGTGATGTTCAGGTGATTGCCCATCGCGGCTTTTCCGGGATTGCTCCTGAGAACACCATAGCCGCATTTCAGGCCGCGGCTGACCTAGGGGTTGGTTTTGAACTGGATGTTACACTTTCGAGTGACGGCGAAGTGGTGATTATCCATGACGATACTGTTGACAGAACAACCGATGGTAGTGGAGAGATTGGCGACTTGTCACTGGCGGAGATTAAATTGCTGGATGCCGGGAGCTGGTTTGGTGAAGAGTTTATCGGTGAGCGAATTCCGACTTTGCGCGAGGTGCTTGAGCGTTTTGGCGGTGTGGTCCCGATTGACATTGAGATCAAAGATCGCACGCCTCATGAGCCTCTGGCAGACGCGGTAGTGGCCGAGATAGAAAGGGCTGGCCTGGTTGATCAGGTTTATGTCACGGCATTCAATCCTTATATGTTGGTTCGTCTTCGGGAGAAGAATCCCGATATTCGCCGGGGCATGCTCACAGGAACATTCAAGGATGAAGATCTGATTTTGATTAAAAAAGTGATTTTGCGCCGCCTGTGGTTCCGTGGCAAGGTCAAGCCCGCTATCATCGCGGACGAACAGGTTCGCATCAGGAAACATAAGGTGAAACGGTGGCACCGGCATGGCTACGAAGTGCTTGTCTGGACCGTGAACGAAAAAGCCGATATGCAGAAAATGATCGAGGCTGGAGTTGATGGTATTATCACAAACCATCCCGATATGCTCCTTGATCTTCTTGGTGAAAAATAACGTCGATTTGTGTATGAACATGAAATTAAAACTTAGTTTATGTATTCTGATTTTTCTGACCGGTATCAATATAACTCTGACTGCTAATGAACCGGTCAGATTTATTCCGGAACTGGCGGAGTGGGGCACCAGCGGATTGGTTTTTTATACTGCGAAATGGCTGGATCATCAGCCGGTCTGGTCTAACCGGACGATTTCTAATAAATCAACAAATATGGAATTTCTTAAAAACACGGTTTCAAGCTTGAACCTCTATGCTGCTGCGGGAGTGACGACCCTGGGAATTGGTTTTATCCCGAATGACAATGGCTGGCTGGATGAATCCGCCTATCATCATTCCAAAGGAATGGTCGAAACATTGTCAGCCACGTTTTTATTCACCAATGTGGTAAAAAACATCGTTGGCCGAAAACGTCCGTGCTTCAGTAATTATCCGGAAGATGATATTTTTGATGCGAATAAATCCTTTCCTTCCGGGCATGCCTCGATAGCCTTTGCCATTGCCAGCTACAGTTCGCTGTACGCGCTGGATCATTTTGACGGCGAAAATAAAACCGGTTCATGGATATATGCGATTGGTAGTCATGCCCTGGCAGCCTATGTCGGGTACACCCGCATTGCAGACAACCGGCACTTTTTATCCGATGTGATTGCCGGCGGTCTGCTGGGCAGTGGCGTTGCCTGGCTGATTTACGATTACCAGGAAAAAAAATTGTCTGACAATGACAATGCGAATCATGTCTCTAAATCAGTTGTTCCGTATTTTATCACTGTCTCTATACCGTTCTGATTGCTACTGTATTTCTCCTTTATCCTGAGTCCAAATCATCTTAACTTTAAACGATTAGTTTTTGTAGGTATTTTTTGTTTTGGAGAATTTTGTGAAAAAGAGTAATCAAAACGCCCTAAAAATATTTTCCTTCGTATTGGCAGGTCTGTTTTTAACCGGGTGTGCCACGATGTCAGTTCAGAAATCTCGCTATGATTACCAAAACATGGATCATCCCACAAAAGCAGTCCACAAAAGCGCCGAAAAGTTTGCCCGTGATTGTGTTCGCAAAGGTGAACCGGTCAGTGTATCCCGTGGATTGAAAGTCGACAGCGTGCTGGTAAACCGGCAGGATAAAAAGATCGATGTTTATTATAATTGGGTGTTAGGGCAGGTGCCTTATCGGGAAGAAAATGTTCAGCCGGTCTATGATGCTTTCCGAAAGGAATTAGGCTGGCGTTACCGGAACTATGATGTTCAAATTTATTCAAAGAAATTTCCCGTAGAGGAGCTGGTTCCCAATTTTTATCGCAAAGAAGGTACCGAACTGGATCAATCCCGAATGGTGCAAAAAACGGTCGAGGCAACGCCCATCGTCTGCAATATCAGCAATCCCTGGCGGCCTACTGCCGGGCTGTATCAGCGAAATATTGCCCTCTGGCACAGTCATGGCTGGTATTATGAAAACAAACTCAATCGCTGGGAATGGCAGCGAGCGCGGGTTTATCAAATTGTTGAAGATCTGTTTCCCATGTCTTTTACAGTCTCCTATCTGATTCCTATGCTGGAAAATGCCGGGGCCAATGTGTTTACTCCCCGGGAACGTGATTTACAAACCAGTGAAGTAATCGTGGATAATGATATCAGCACTGTTGGGTGTGATTATATAGAGAATCTTCAGGACAGCAGTATCGTTATTTATTCAGGTATGGATTCCAGTGGATTTGCAATCGGTACACCACCCTATAGTTCGAGGCAGAACCCCTTCCGACAGGGTACTTATCGATATTTCAGTACGAATAGTGTGGAAACTGTTTCTGTTGAATTCATTCCCGATATTCCGGAAGATGGTAATTATGCAATTACGGTTGCCTATGAAACGCTGAAAAACAGTATTGACGATGTTCATTATACGGTATTCCATACCGGTGGGAAAACAGATTTTTTAGTCAATCAGCAAATCGGCGGTGGTATCTGGATCCATCTGGGGACATTTACGTTCAAGGCTGGTAAAAATCCGGACATCGGCAAAGTTGTTGTTTCCAACAAGAATCAAAATCCAGGCGGAATTATCACCGTAGATGCTGTTCGTTTCGGGGGCGGGATGGGCAACATTTCCCGGAACGGTCAGATCAGTGGTCGTCCCCGTTATGCTGAAGCGGCACGGTACTATCTGCAATATGCCGGAATGCCGGATACTTTGGTTTATAACCTGAATGGCGATTCCATCGATTATAATGATGATTATCAATGCCGGGGTGAATGGGTGAATTACCTGAAAGGTGCGCCTTTTGGTCCGACGAAAAAACCCGATACTTCAGGACTGGGAATTCCGATCGATTTATCCTTGGCGTTTCACACCGATGCAGGGGAGACCCGTAACGGAATTGTAATTGGAACACTGTCGATTTATAACACCGATGGCGCCGACACAAGTTACCAATTTCCTGATGGCCAGTCCCGTCTGGCCAGCCGCGACCTGGCAGATATTTTACAAACCCAGATTGTGGATGATATCAAAGCCAAATACGATCCGGTCTGGAACCGGCGAGCGCTCTGGGACCGTGGTTATTCCGAAGCCTGGCGACCCAACGTTCCGGCGGTCCTGCTGGAGTTGCTTTCCCACCAGAATTTTCTGGATATGAAATTTGGTAATGACCCGCGATTTCGTTTTGATGTAAGCCGGTCGATATATAAAGCCTTTGTAAAATTTATCGCGTCAGAATACCAGACCGATTATGTTATTCAACCATTGCCGGTGGACCATTTTCAGGTGTTATTGTTCGATAAAAATTGTGTCCGTTTGAAATGGAAACCGACGTTTGATCCACTGGAGCCGACGGCAAAAGCGGAAAAATATATTGTATATACACGGATTGGGGATAATGGATTTGATAACGGGCGGTTGGTAAACAGTAATGCCGTTACCTTTAAATATATCAAACCCGGTGTAATTTACAGTTACAAAATCACAGCTCTGAATGACGGCGGTGAAAGCTTTCCATCGGAAATACTATCGGTTTGTTATGTAGACAGTCTCAAAAAACCGGTTCTAATAGTCAATGGTTTTGATCGGGTCGCGCCACCAGCCACCATCGAAACCGAAAAATATTTAGGGTTTGCGAATTTCTGGGACCAGGGTGTTCCGGATGGGTATGATTTTGGCTACACCGGTGAGCAGTATGATTTTCTCAGCGATTCCCGCTGGCTGGATGATGATTCGCCGGGCCATGGCGCCAGTTATGCGGACTATGAGTGTAAAATTGTAGCCGGGAATACCCATGATTTTATTATTAATCATGGCAAATCAATAGTTGCCGCGGGTTATAGCTTCATGTCTGCCAGCGATGAAGCGGTTATGGATGGGGATGTAGATTTGGGAAAAGTTAAAATGCTTGATCTGCTTATGGGTGAAGAAAAATTGACCAATAGTCCCAAGCCCTATTTACCCAAAGAGTTTGATGTTTATCCCCATGGATTGCAGCAGAGGTTGGCGAAGTATTGTCAAAATGGCGGGAGCCTGTTCGTTTCCGGGTCATATATTGCGACCGACCCATATATTTATGTTCAAGACGATTCGATGTCGATTCGCTTTGTCGAAGACAATCTGAAATACCGCTGGCGGACCAACTATGCCGTAAAAACCGGTGGTGTCTGGGCGGTGGATTCGACGTTTATGGTGTTTGGTGAAACCTTTCAGTTTAATACGGAATTAAATCCGCATATCTACGCGGCAGAGGCGTCCGATGCCATTGAGCCGGCGGATTCCACTGCGATGACCATTTTAAGGTATAGTGAAAACAATAGCAGTGCAGCGGTTGCATATTCCGGAAAAAACCGGGTGGTATCCTTCGGTTTTCCTTTTGAAACCATCCTGAATAAGGCCGATCGCGATAAAGTGATGCGGGCAGTTCTAACCTTTTTTGAGCGGAAATGATGCAAAAATTAAACAGAATTTTTAGAATTATCGTTCTAGGGTCGTATCTGCTGATAATGACCCGGACCATGGCTTTTGAACGTCCCAAAATCGGACTGGTTTTATCCGGTGGTGGGGCAATGGGATTTGCTCATATTGGTACGTTGAAAATGCTGGACTCGCTGCAGATTCCCATTGATTATATTGCCGGAACAAGTATGGGCGGTATTGCTGCTGCTTTGTATGCAGTTGGATATACCGGCAAAGAGATCGAACAGATTGCCCGAACCGTTGACTGGCAAAAAACCTTTACCGATCAGCCGCCTCGCGGGAAATTGCCCTATTTTCAAAAGCAGGACGCTGAAAAGTATCAACTGGAGCTTGGTATTAAAGATTTTTTACCCCTTGGTCCCGGAGGAGCAATCGTAGGGCAGAATATTATGCTGCTGTTTTCAAAGCTGGTCTTTGATTATGCGGATGTCTCGGATTTCGACAGTTTACAGATACCGTTCCGTTGTGTTGCCGTGGATCTGATAACCGGGAACGAGGTAATCCTGAAGAGTGGTTCGTTGGCCAAAGCGATGCGGTCAACTATGGCAGTACCCAGTATTTTCAGCCCGGTAGAGTGGGGCGATTCACTATTGGTTGATGGCGGTCTGCTGAATAATTTGCCAGTGGATGTCGCGCAGGAAATGGGCGCGGACATCGTGATTGCTTCCACCGTTGGCAACCCGAATAAAGAGCGCCAGGAAATCCGCAGTGTGATCGATGTGTTATCACAATCCTTTAATATTTTACGTGATAAAACCATGAATGCTAACGTTGAAGATGCCGATATCCTGGTAGATATAAAACTTTACGGACTCGGGCCGGCTGATTTTGTAAACAATAAAGTTGTTCAGATTATCGCTGCCGGCGACAAAGCGGCCAAAGAAACCGAACCACAGATTATTGAACTCAAGGAAAAGTATCAACTCCGCAGCAACCGTTTTTACCGGCAATGTGAATTACCCGATACAATTGTGCAAATCGCCGAAATTAGTTTCAGCGGAAATCACACGATTCCCGAAACAGCAATTCGGGAAATTGTTAAAATTAAAGCAGGCGATCCGTTTTCTGCGGATTCTATGGATATTTACATGGGACGGCTAAAATCTACCGGGGACTTTTACTGGGTACGTTATACGACTGAGGATGTGGGTCAAAACCGTATTAACCTGAAAATTATCCTGGAAGAGAAAAAACGTCCGATTATCTATGGCATCAATATTTTTGGGAATGAAGCCCTGCCCTTTGATTTTATCTATCGGCTGCTGGGCGTTAAACCCGGAGAGATATTTATCCACTCGCAAATTGAAGACCGGATTACCTATCTCTACAGTCTGGGTTATTTTGAAAATATCTATTACGATGTCGAGCCTGTTGATGCCAACAGTATGCGTTTCAATTTGTATGTCAAAGAGAGTCCGGACTTAAAAATACGGCTTGGGTTGCGTTATGATAATTATTATCAGCTCGTCGTTGCGATGAACCTTTTAATCATCAATAAGCCGATTCCCGGTTTGCGGATTGAAAACGAATTCCAGTTTATTGGTAAAGATAAATTCAGTTCACAGGCTTATTACCCGTCTCGGGCGATGAATTTTCCATTGTACCCGTTTGTCAATCTTGATTATGAAAATTTTGAGATATTTCTTTATGATAAAGACGGAAATAAATCAGCGTCATATAAAAATCGCTATGCCCAGGCCGGTCTCGGTTTGGGGATGCTGTACAAAAATTATTGGAATGTGGAAGCCGCCTGGCAATATGAGTGGGCGAATATGCATCCGATCGTTGCGGTCAATGATCCACTGGGGTTTCCCAGCTGGAAAGATGAATTGTGGAAAATGAAAATATCGACGAATATCGATCGTCTGGATGATACTTTTATACCGCGAAGCGGAATGCTGGTGCATGCTAACTATGAAAAAAGCCTGCAAGATATGTACGACAACAGTAGCTATATCCGTATGGATATATCTCTGGATTTTTATAAAACGCTGGCAAAGCGACACACATTTCATGCGTACGGTTTTTATGGCTCTGTGGATATGGACAGCCTGACGAATAAGTTCATCATGAAGGGTGGACCGGAAAGCTGTATCGGCGTGGGATACAATCAGCTGCTGGCGACAACGCTGTCTGCAGCCCGGTTGGATTATCGGTATGAATTACGCAAAAATCTTTATTTATCGATGATTGGTAACGTCATTATAGAGTATGAAAATGATGTCATGGAGCCCGGTTTGAAACCGGCGCCGATGATGGGATATGGCATTGGTTTAAAATACATAAGTCCGTTGGGTCCCGTTGAACTGATTCTCAGCCGTGGTGAAAAAAGCGTCTACCAACCCGGCGCGAAACAGACTGTTCTATACTTTAATGCCGGTTATAAATTCTAGCGGAATCAGAGTTGTTGGAGCAGTGGAGTGGTAGGATGTTCTGTTACTATTTTTCTTTTAATGTTGAAATTTCCCAGGGCAGGATGATTTTTCCAGCTTGATTAAAATCCTCACGAATTCGCATAAAACATAAACCGGCATACTTGTCCATATCCAGTTTGCTGTTGACCCATTCATCATAGGGAGTATCGAAGGTTGACATCTTGCTGTTGGAGGATTCTCGAATATATAACTTTCCGTTTTTCTCGGCAATCATCAGCATATGAGCGGAAAAGATATCGTTTTTATTGGCAAAAATAAACGCCAGGATATCACCGGGTTTAACGTTCTTTTTGACATTCAATAAATTTTCTTTGGGAATATAATCTATGGTGATTACCCGATCGGGTCTGACATAGCGCAGATCGGTAATTCCCTTTTTCTGGAAAAATGTTTTATGAGAGATTGTATGGGTGGTGGTTTTGGTATATTGACCGCCCACTTTTCGGGAAACATCATCCAGCAACCAGCGATTTTCCGGTAGCCAGTCGGCCATGGTATAATGATTGCGGGTACGCATGCCGATGATGCCGTTTTGATAGCGAATCTGCTGCAGGTTATTGAAAAAATTGTCCCAGCTGTCAGAGATTGACAGCGCCAGTACATGTTCGCAGAATACCATGCAATTAGTCGTGTCAAAATTGACCAGCGGACGGGTCTCATATAACGCATAAGGGCCGTCGCCGGTACAGGTCAGATCATAGGGCATATCCAGAAACATTTCCGAAAAATAGTTGATTCTCTCGGTAATGGTCATCTTTTTCTGGGCGGTTGCCGTCAACAGTTGATCGATTTCCATATTCGACATTTTAAAAATCTTTTTAGATGTTGGTAAATCTTTGCTATTGCCAAGATGGATGACGAGAAGTATTGTTATAAATAGAAATGGATTTCGAAACATGGAATTCTCCTGGTAAATATTATCTGGTAAAATAGGCAACGGATTCTTCGATGTCCATGAAAAAGTAAAGACGCGTTCGTGAATTTTAAAAATATGTCGACTTTTACCGGGATTTAGCTAAATTAGATTCCGAGGGGCTTGAAACATAACAAGGAGACTATTTTGGAAGAACGATATACAACTGCCTGGCGAAAATTGGCAATTGCAGTATATAAACAACCGGTGGACAGCCGCATCTATGGTATCTTTGACGCCGATGTGACCGACATTGTGGATTATATTGAGAAGGAACGTAAAAAAGGCCGACGCTTGACGATTACTCACTTCGTAACAGCTGCAGTTGCCCGGACGCTCTATGAAGACGTACCGGATATCAACTGTTTTGTCCGCCGGGGGCATGTGGTTTTCCGTGAAAATGCGGATGTTTTCGTGACGGTCAATATTAAGGGTAAGGACATGACCGGCCTGATCGTACGTAAGGCCCAGGATTTGGCGGTGGGCGAAATTGCAAAGATAGTCCGTGAAAAGGCCCAACGCAAACGCAGCGGTGAAGAAACCGGAGCCTTTGCTTCCAAAGGTATTTTATCAAAAATCCCCTGGCCGTTCCGGAGGATGCTGTTTGTCCTGATCAAATTCTGGATTTTCGATCTCGGTTTTGCTTTTCCGTTCCTGAAAATTCCGGCCGATCCCTTTGGTAGTATAATGGTCACAAATATAGGTTCTTTCGGATTATCCTATGGCATGGTAGCGCTATTCCCGATCGGCAAGATTCCGGCTGTAGTGACGATGGGTAAGATTACGGAAAAGCCGGTTGTGATCAAGGGGGAAATCAAAATTCGTAAGATGTTGCCGCTGACCGGTACCTTCGATCACCGGATTGTGGACGGTGCACAGGCGGGCGCGTTGAACCAGGGGCTTATTCGCTGGCTGAAAAACCCGAAGAAACTGGACAGCCCAAACCCCCACGGGGAGAAAGAATAATTTTGATAGAATAATAATATTAGAGTAGGGGCAATTCATGAATTGCCCCTACATGTATAGTACTCTGGTAATTTGATAAGGATGATTCGTCAGCGACGCCCTCTATAAACAATTCCCTGATAGGTGGAATTCAGAATTCCACAAGCCACAACCAGATTGTCTTTGCATGTCACCGAATAGAGCTGCGGTGGACCGTACTCAATACCCTGCGTCCCGATATAATTTTCAAAGGTCACACCATTGTAATGAATCACATCTCCCTTATCGGATACAATAAAGATATCATTTAAAGCAGTCCCCCGGATAGAATTCGGCCAGATGCGGTGTTCGATAACTTCAGTCCAGAGGCGTAAATACCCCTTGTTGCTTGAAATGGGTTGTTGCCAGAAACCGGCGCTGGAGGCGATGTACAACTGATTATTGTTGACCCAAATAGACTGAAAGACACTGCTGAGTTCAACTCTACCATAATAATCATAATTATCAGATTCGTAGATTTTATTAAATCCTGAATGATTACCGGAAAGTAAAATGCATCGACCGTCGGTGCGATTGTAGCCACAGATGAGAATGTTATCATCTGAATAACCATAGATATCGGTCAGAGAAATATCCGTCCCACTATAAATTTTCTTAAATGACGAACCATCATAGTGGACGATGGAACCATGGTAACCTGCAAAATAGATATTCGATGGTGATGAAGCCCAGATGGCATTTCCAGCGCTGGCATCAATACCCATGTTGTGGAAATGATATAATGTCCAGGTATCACTATTCAAATGCATTGGATATCCGAATGAAGTTACCCAAATATCATTATCTGAAAAATACCAAATACTATACAAAGGCGTTGCGCCCCAAATTCGCATCAGGTTCCATGTTTCCCCATTCCAATGAGCGGTATTAAAGGTTTCTTGACCGGTACCATCAAAGGAAGAATCCGGGTCATCTACTCTTAGATTGCCAACCACCCATATATTATTCTCATCCACAATCCAGGCGTCTCTGATATAACTGCCGTAGTTACCCAGTGTGTCAATTTCCCATACAATTTCATGACTTGTAGGAGACAGAGTATGGATAGTGATCTTTTCGGATTCGGCCCTGGTTTTACCGTCCTTCAGGAAGCGGATAGTGTAAGAGTAATCAACATTGGGCTCAAGACCCATATCGATAAGCAGTGTGTCGTCATCGGTGCAGCTAAGTGTCACTATCGTTGAGTCATTTCTGTCCAATTCGAAAATATTTGTCTTCCCTGAATCGGGCAAAGTAACTCTGAGGGTCACCTGTGTACATTGAATATCTTCAACCAACAAGTATATGTCATAGTCCGGTTCCGTCGGGCATTCCTTACAGGAAACCGGAAGCAGGATAATCAAAGCCGCTAAGGCCAGAATTGGCAGATAGATTTGAATCCTTTTCATGTCGATAGTAATATTGGAAAACTCTCATTCTTATGCAACAGTAAAATATAATTCCATGTGGGATAAAAAATGGGTAAGGGGCACAGTGTGCTGTGCCCCTGTTTTCCGATTTTATAGTAAAGTAAATTTATCTTAACCAAAAACGATATGACAGATAAAAACTGCCATCAGCATACCGGCCAGGTCGCCAATGAGTCCTGATGCAATGGCGTGACGGGATTTGCGAATACCGATCGAGCCAAAGTAAACTGCAATGACGTAAAAAGTGGTTTCTGTGCTTCCGAACATGGTGGACGCGAGCCGCCCGATAAAAGAGTCGGGTCCGTGTTTGGTCATCAGTTCCGTGACAATGCCCAGGGAGCCGCTGCCCGATAGCGGACGCATCAGCGCCACCGGCAGAGTTTCTGCGGGCATACCGATCATATTTGTCAGGGGCGATAGGATTTTGATAAAGAAGCCCATGGCGCCGGAAGCCCGGAACATACCAATAGCAACCAGTATCGCAACGAGATAGGGAATGATATTCACCGCAACAGAAAAACCTTCTTTTGCGCCGTCGATAAAGGTCTCATAGACTTTGATCTTTTTGAAGAAACCCAGAACCACGACAACGAATAAGATAATCGGAACCGCCAGATTCGAAAAGCCTTTCATAACCGTGACGAATAGTGAATCACCGGCACCGGCAGTCGCTTGAGCGACCTGCTGGACGGTATCGACGGCGGCAACGGTAAGTGTATTAAGCATTGTCGCCTCCTTCTTCGGTGGTTTTTGAAAGGCGATTGGGGTCACTCTTTCGAATTTTTGGCAAGCGCTGCATTAATTTCGCAGCTGTGACGGCGGTGATTGTTGCGCAGGTCGATGCAAAAACTGCGGTGCTGATAATCTCAAAGGGATTCGCCGAACCCAGTTTGGCGCGGACAGCAATCACGGTCATGGGGATGAAGGTAATACTGGCGGTGTTTAGCGCCAGAAAAACCACCATGGCGTTGGTGGCTGTATCTTTACTTTTATTCAGTTTCTGGAGCTCCTTCATGGCTTTTAAGCCCAGTGGTGTGGCGGCGTTGCCAAGCCCTAGCCAGTTGGCAATGATGTTCATCAGCATGGTGCCGATGGCCGGATGGTCCGGAGGAATTTCGGGGAAGAGAAATTTGGAAATGGGTCGGATGGCTCTGGATAATATTTTAATAATGCCGCCCTCTTCGGCGATTTTCATGATTCCCAGCCAGAAGGCCATGATACCGATCAGTCCCAGGGAAATATCTACGGCTGTTTGAGCGTAATCCACAGCTGCGGTGGTAACCGCACCCAGGTTGCCGGTAAATGCGCCTACTACCAGCGATATGACCATCAGCGCTAACCAGATGTAATTCATTAAGGTACTCCTAATTCTTTTGGGTTACTTGCAGAATGATAAATTTATTCTGTAGGCAAATGCCTGCATGATTACCGGAAATACTTTTTAAAATTGTGGCATGGTGAGAATAGGTATTGGGGAACTCGGTTTTAGCCAGCAGTTTTCCATTTGTGGAATAAAGTCGGATTTCAGGACTATCAAAGATTCTAATACCATTAGCAAATTTGACGGTCCCAATTGAAACGACGAAAGTCGAATCATTCAGATAACACATATCAGCGATTTCCCGTCGGCCGTTCCCGACCTTATTTGATATAACAATACCTTCACTGTTTAAATCAATGATTTTTACCGTCTGTTCATCCCGAATCAGCAATTGACTTTCCGATGGACTGAATGCTGTCCTGATCGCCCGGTAAGGTAGTGAGTTTTGAATGACGCCGGCGCTATCGAAAACAAAGATATGGTTTTGTGTCTGAGAACCCACCGGCTGAAAGGTTTGGCCCGAAACGGCAACAGATTTCCCGGATTCGGCTATTTCCAGATCGTCAATGCGCTTGAGAATCGGCTGGGCCTTCCAGATTTCTTCGCCGATGGGCGACAGCAGGTAGAGCATCGGGATCATCTGGTTGTTTTCCATGTTAAAAATCCGGGTAAAAAAGGCCAGGCGATTGCCATCAGCACTAAAAACTACCTGCGGGGCTTCATAATTGTGGGGGTGATTCTGGGAGAATATTTTTTCTCTAAGCAAGCGCCCATGATTATCGTAAAATTTTATCCGGTCACCGTTTGGTGAAACCTGGATAGTGGCCCCTTTGGCCTCGTTAAGGTAAAATACAGGATACTTGCCGGTATCGATATATTTATCATGAATTGTAAAATCCGGATGATTTTTTGAAGAGTAAGCGGTGAACCCAAATTGCCGGGGCTCGGTCCGGTTTGAGGATTTTTTTTCCGGTGAGAAAATCCCCAGGAACCGGTTGTGTTCAGATACAACTAGTGATTGTTGGGCAGAAATATCGCTGATGGTTTTTCCGGTTTGAATGGTGGTAATTTGGTTGCTGTGAGCGAACATCTGCGGTTCGATGCCGTTTGTATCTGCAAAAACAATGATATCAAGTAGCTCGGTGTTGGTTTTATATTCCTGTAAAACAGTCAGCGACTGCCCGGATAGGGATATAATTAAGGGTAATATTAAGAACAGGTAGAATCGAATTAACAATTTCA
>CAZAKB010000008.1:0-45156 GCA_964485475.1 uncultured bacterium | reverse complement strand
ATCATCTTCCGACAATATTGAACCAATCACCGTTGTCTTTCCGGCAAGGACGCTTTGCAAAGTTGGATGTTTCACAACGGAATCACCTGGCTCTATTGATAGAATATATGTTTGAAGAACTTCCTCTGCCCGAAGGATCGAATCTCCATCGCTATCAACCCCAAAAACCAATTCGGCGTCATTAATTTTGTTCAAGCCAACGTTTCGGATCGTAAGATATAATTCTACAGTGGCGCCCGGCTCCAGAACAATATTGCTATCAAGAAGCCCAATTGTGATTATTGCCAGGTCATAATCCGGAGGGAAAATACTGTTTTTAAATCCGGGAGTACCATAAATCTCTGTACTGTTGCCCCAATTATCTGGACTGTTTGGCCCATCTGTCAGGATTTTTTCATCTGAATAGCCTTCGGGCTGGTCGGGAGTTGTATATACCGTAGAGAGTGTATCGCCAGAATAGGAAATAAGGTACAGGGTGTTTGGAGAGGAATTTAATAGACCATTTGAGCCAAAAGTTGCTCCCTGAATAGTTAACAATAACGCATTGTCCGGTATTAACTCGTCGTAAATGTGTGATTTTTCGTCTATCAAATAACCTCTGTCAAGAATAAGAGCATAAGAGTTTGGAGCAAGAGTGTCAGAATTTGGGAAATATAGGCTGTCAATACTTCCATTAATTTCGAGATAAGAACCCTCAAGAGAGACGGCAGAATCACCAATATTTACGATTTCAATAAACTCATCGTAATATTCTGATCCCTTCGGATCAAACATTACCTCATTGATAGTGATCGTCTGGGCGATCGCGGTGCTTGATAGGAACAAACCGGGTAAAAGAAGAAACGCCAGATAAACTTTTTTTATCATCAATAATATAAACCAGTAATACTACCCTGCAATTTTATGAGTCAAATCACATAATGTCAACACTAATATTTTCTCAGACAACATAAAGAAAATGATTGACATCTAAGACAAAGGCATCGAAATTTAATTTACGCAAAACCAATGGTGCTGTAAATATTGAATGAAAGATAACATAAATGAGACATTTTTCAAATAAATCCTTACGCGACATTGCCGGAATCGCTGTGGCGCTGTTAATTGTATCAACGTCCGTGCAGGCACAAAATACGCAGGGCTATACACGAAAATCAATTTCTCATACCACAACAATTTTATCTACGGGCAATTTTAGTCTTTCCGCCACCGAAGAGCGCCTGTTTTTAAGCGCAATAAACTCCGGCGTACAGATCCCCCGCTTTGACTACAATCCTCTGCCGGATTATGTTCAGGCGTCATTCAAGAAAAGATTATCCCAGGATAAACATATTTCCGAAAGCGATCTCGAGACTATTATTGGCGAGACAATTGTACCGGAAATTCTAAAAATACTCGATTATAATAAAGAAATCCGTGCCCAGAATTTGGTTACCGAGACCCAGCGAAATTCATTTATCGCCCTGAAAGCAAAGGAATCCGGCGTCACGGGTCGGCAGCTGGAACAAATTATGAATTCTTCCTTTATCTATATTCCATTTATCAATAACTATAAATTTGAAAAAAATGCCGACAAAAATGAAATTAAAGTTACACTTTCCGGAGGCTTATTATGGTATCAGGTTGTTTCTGGCGAAAATCCACACGCCGAAAAGCTGGCCAAACTGACCTCTGAGGCCTATTCCAGTGCGGAAACCGATGAATCACAACGAATCAACGGACAACCGGCAACTCCTCGGGAATTCGCATTCTGGGGCGCCGCCAATACGTTGGCCATGAACCTGGAAATAAAAACCCGGGAATTAGATATGTTTAAACTCTCCGCTCCGATTACAGAAATTCAACGCCGGAAAATCGGTTTTCCGCTTGGACGTGCCGAGGGAATAAAACTGGACGATCCGTTTTTCGTTGGAGAGTGGCTGGAAACAGAATCCGGTAAAATCAAATTTAAAACATCCGGGTTTGTGCGCGTGAGCACAGTTTCCGACAACCGTCAATCCGCGGGACAACTATCACAGGCCATGGCTATCAAAAAGGGTGATTGGTCAAAAGGAATGATGATCATAGAACATCCAAGATTGGGAATTGATATTGCAATGAGACCGCGCTGGTTCGAAATAAACGTGGAAAACGGATATATGATGAATGCCGAGAAAGGATTTATCGTATATTTTGGCGATTATAGCGGTGGTACAATTGGCCTGGATATGAACTTTCAGTGGAATATTGCAAGTCTGGTAAAAAAACGGCAAAGTTTTCTTGTTTTTGGCGGTACTGTCAGCGCTATCCCGGTAAAAAGCCAAATATTTGATTTCGCCATTTGGGACAATGATTGGCGGTTGATTGATCTATTGCCAACGAATAATTGGGTCGCGGGACTTTATTACGGTTATGCGGGCTACATGAAACGGTTTTATCTCGGGCCCCTTGCAATACACGGCGAAGCAACTATCGGCACCCAGATCGTATCAACCGGCAAGGTTCGAGGTGCCGATTACTATGATGGCGAGAAGGTTACCATTTCCAATTATACTATCGGCGCCCGACTGAATGTTGGATTAGAGTATGCCGTAACTATCGACTGGAATGTCGGTATTTTTGCCGGCGTTCAGGCATTTCCCCCTCTTGATTGGTGGACCGTTAAATACGACGAGAAGGAAGTGGACGTAGAGAACGATGCCGGGTGGATCGCACCGAAATTTTACAGCTACAGTCCCACTTTCGGAATATACATTCACTTTTCACCGCCAACACTGCCGTTTAATCCGGCTGCAATCATACAAAACCAGATGAATGACCTGGGGAATTAACTATGAAGTATCTGCACGGTTCAATATTGGTTATTACGATAATTCAACAAGCGTTATTTGCATCCAATTTGCCGCGCGCCCGGGAGGCGACGTTGATAGAAGTGTCATCGCCCACCGAGGTCATGATAAGGGCCACGGGTTTGGGTATTGATAAAAAACACAGCAAGCCCAAGGCGGCCATTCTTGATCAAGGCGCTAATGACGATGCAGCCAAAACTGCGGTTTGGTTTGTGCTATTGGGAGGCAGTGATCCGCTAATTCAATCAGATAAAGAAAAAATCGGTTTTCAGAAAATTGAGGAGTCCTTTTTCATTATTGAAAATATTCGCAAATTCATTTCCTGGGAGGCCGACTATTATGACAAACGCTTGAAAACGGATGGCGGCAAATCTCTGAAAATTGAAAAATCCTTCAAAATCAACAAAAATCTGCTTGAAGAATATTTGGTCAGCAAATCCATTATTCAAAAATCAACCACTATTGCTACGTCCGTCGGCATGCCGACAATTATGGTTATCCCGGAATCAATTGGCGATATCGCTCCGTTGGAACTTTTATCTCAAAACCCGGACATTAAAAAAGGCGCCGAGGTTATCGAGGCATACCTTTCAGCAAAACAGTTTGCGGTCTTTGTCCCCGAGCAGCAACAAGTTCTCCAGGAATTGACCTCTACTCAATTCGCCCTTAGTGGTTCCGATGACGATTACAGTTATTTGCTGGCCCTGTCGATCGGAAGCGACGTATATATTTCCTACAATATATCCATATCAACACGAAAAGTGGGAACATCGGATGTTAAAAAGGCGGTTGTCGGCTGCCGGGCTTATGAAACGACAACCGGTCGCCTGCTGGGAACAGAAACCGGCTACAGCCAAGAGCGGCCCTCGGTGACCAACGCGGCCCTGATTGAAGAGGCCATGAGCGACGCCGTTGACAAAGTCATTGGCCGCATTATAAATTACTGGAAAACGGATCTCAAACAGGGAATTCAATACAAATGTATAATCAATGTTAGCACTGTTTTCAACTCTGATCAAGCCGAAGAGATTATCTTTGCCGTTGGCGATGCCTGTAAATCTGTTGCGTCGTTGCTAAAAGAAAACACGGTGGCCGATCACACTTATGACATATCCATTTGGGTCAACCCGGAAAAATACCCGGCGGTCTCCGATATTTACAGGGCAATAAAGGCATCTTACGCCGGCGAGGGAATTATTAAAAGAGTTTCGGTTTCCCGAAAATTAATTCTCCTGTCTGTCGAGGAAGAGTAGGGGTATATCGTGATAAACAAACAATCAGTAAACGTATTTTTCCTGCTGTTTATCAGTATGACCCTTTTTGCACAGGCGCCAAAATGGGCCGAAACAAACAGCCATAAAAACTATCCTTCGTCTAAATATTTACTCGGCGTTGGGATTGCCGATGAGAAAACCCAAGCCGTTGAACTTGCCCGGGCTGATGTCGCCAAACAGATTCAGGTAAAAATTGAATCCGAACTCGAAACCATGGAACAGGAAATTGGTGATGACAATAAACATTCTGTTCGGTCTGAAATTACTTCCCGGACAAAATCTGTTGTTTCTGAAACAGTTATTGGAATAGAAATAATTGAAACGACGCGGGTCAAGGGAAAATATTATGCCCTGGCGGTTTTAAACAAACAAAACTACCTGACCGGACTTGAACAGAACATGGATGATATTTCCTCCGCAACGACTCAATATATCCAAAGCGCCCGAGAACTCGTTCGGCAGGGAAATGTTTTCGCAGCTATTGATAATTATATTTCTGCCCAGAATGAAATTCCCGATTTTTATGTTAAGCGTGGTCTTTATACGGCGCTGTCTGGTAAATACTACGGGGATAAAAATACGTTGTCGCCGGCTGTTATTCAGGCAGAAATTCGTACGCTATTCTCGGAAATTCATATCAATATGATCAGTGGGGATAATCAACAGGGGCGGACGGGGTCGGTTTTAAGCGCTCCGCTTGTCGCAAAAATATATTATTCAGACGAATCGGGGCAGGAGTTTGGCCTTCGGCAGTTTCCGGTAATTGTAAAATATTCCAACGGTGAAATAATTGGAAAGCCCAAAACCGATGATAGTGGTCTGGTTTCTGTGAAAGTCATCGCATCGCCGAGCAGGGCCGTTGTTTTTATCCCGGATTTTAAAACGATACTGAACCAGTTTAGAGACGAGCTCCCTAAAATTCAGGCTATCGCCAATTACACCCTATTATCTTCAAATATTTCTGTTTCCATTAATATTCTAAACGTCGCCGGCCAGCCGGATCACGAACTCAATAAAACCGTCGGCGGACTGGCCAATGAAAACGGGTATAAAACCGATTCGGCCGCGCCGATACAGATTCAGGGACAGGCTACAATAACCGATGAAAAGATAATCAACTCGCCTGCGGGTAAACAATATTTTATTGAAACGGAGCTGCGCCTGTCCTTAATTGATATTAATTCCGGTATTCATCTGGCCTCCATTACAGGATTGGGCAAGGGGTTGGCAATCGGATCCCGGGAACAGGCTGTCCTAAAATCATCCGAGAACATCGTTTTTTCAAAATCAAAATTTGCCGCCTTTTTACAGGCCGCAAACAAACCATAGATATGCTTTATTACAACAAATGAAAGGAGCTTAAAATGAAAAAGTTAATTGTAATTGCACTGTTGATTCCAATGGCATTTATGCTGATGGATTGTGGTGGAAAACCAAAAGCCAAAATGAATGACATTCCGGAATGGTATCTCAATCCCCCAATGGCCGAAGACGCCATTTATGAGGCCGGTGATGCCGCCAAACAAAGCATGGGTCTTGCCAAAGAGGCCGCCGACGCTCGTGCCCGTGATGCGGTTTCCCGCACCATTGAGGTGAAAGTATCCAATATGCTGAAAAACTTCATGCAGGAAAGCGGGATTGGCGCAGATGCTGAAGCGCTTGAGTTTACTTCGTCCGTAAGCAAACAGGTCTCAAACAATGTTTTGAATGGGGCCCGAATTGTAAAACGGGAAATGAAAACCGAGGGCGTAATGTATCACGCCTATTCGCTGGCAGAGTACAATCTGAACAGCCTGATTCAGGAAACCGTCGACGCCGCCAAAAAACAAAAAGCGCTTTATAACGAAGCCAAGGCAAATCTCAGTTTTGATGATCTGGAAAAAGAAATTCAAAAACTCGACGCTGTTGGCAAGTAAACCTAACACGCCCGCCGCTTTTTGCGGCGGGCTTTTTCTTCTTATGCAAATACGTTTATTATTATCAACTTTTTTTCTCTGTGGCACTGTTGCCTTTTCGCAAACCATTATTCCTGAATGGTTTGAAGAACTCCCAAAGCCTCCCGCAGGCATCCATTTCTCGGTTGGGTATTCCGGAAAATATGTCGATCAATCTCTCGCACGTGAAGCGGCGATTTCCTTAGCGATTTCCAACATGGCCAAACAGCGGAAAGCCCGCCTCGTTTATGAGCTGGAAGAGTTCGCTGACGGGCGTTTCCGGCTATTGAATCCCTCGTTTGAATTATCATATAACGAAAGTACGGTGTATGATATTCTTGATAATTACACCGTTATTGATTCATCTATTACCAATGACGGTTATTTTGTCCTGATCGCTTTCCCAAAAATTGAATCACGAATTCGTTTTTCTTCCAACGACAAAGAGTGGGGAGGGCGGCCCATTTGGACAAAAAAACTTCCCGCATCCGAACATTATAATTATGGCATCGGAATCGTATCAAACTATTCGTCCTGGGTTCGAGCCTGGAAGGATTCGGACGAATACGCCCGTTTTGATCTCGGTAAAAACATGAAAATTAACGCTCGTTCAATTCATACAACCGAACGGGACAATAAATATATTATTGAGTCAAAAATTATTCATCAGTCCTATGATGAAATAATTGCCAATTCCGAAATTGTTTCACGTTGGTATGACGTAAAAAACGATATTTACTACTCGTTGTGCCGTCAAAGCCGGTGAGATTTTACCAAACTAAAACATTCTGAAGATATTGTTTAAAAGCATATCTTTCTGTTCCTTTGTTACAGATTCACAAAGAAACAATCCTGCCGATCGTAGCGATCGGTGCTTTGCAACAATGGCTCCCGCGAAAATATCTTTTGAAAGAACACTATCGTCCCGGAGAAATATTATCTTTTTTTCCAGCTCTGTTCTGACAATTAAATCCTTCGGAACCAGAAGCGTTGCATCGCGGGTATTTATTCCGGCGTTTTCACAGCCTGTTTTCAGCCGTAATGAAAGATCGGCATTATAGAGATCCGTCATGTCCGGGAAACGGGGACCCAGGGCGTCATCGTTGGGGCCTGTCAGGGGGTTTTCTCCGGACACATTTATATGGTCCTTAATAATATAGGCCCTGGAAGATTTATCATTCATTTCCGTATATTTTCCGATAAAAATAAAATCTTTAGCGCCGAGCGCCGCGCTAATAGTCGTAATATCTTTCCAGATATTTGCGCTGTTTTTGTATATTCGCCAGCAGATAATTGATTTATTATTTACGGACATAATTTGAGCGCTGGCGGCATGATTGGAAAACACTGTTTTTCCGGGTATTTCCATTTCAATCGTCGAGACAATGGCCACAACCGGCATTTCTGAAGTATGGCGGTTTTCAAATTCGCTAAAAATGTTTAGAATATTTCCGCTTTTCACAATAACTCGTCGTTTCGATCATTTTCTTCAGCATTGTCGTCTGCCACATTATTCAGCATATTTACTAAATCTTTTTGCTTGCCAAGAACATCGTTCAATGATTTTACCAGACGATCCTTTTTATTTAGAAGGGCCGTTATTCCTTCGGCCTCCTTTTCTTTTAGCAATTTGGCTCGTCCAATGACATCGGAAGCTAGTTTTTCCGCATCGACAATTAATTTCTGGGCCTTTTGCTCGGCCTCTTTGATAAGATCGTCGGGGGACTTTATTTTCAGTTCTTTCAACTGTTTTTCAATCGGTTCAAGTTCAATGATTCTCGCTTCCAATTTTTCAAATTCATCGGCAACCATTTCCAGAAAATACCGTACTTCAACAGGGTCAAAACCACGGAGTGTTTTATTAAATTTTCTTTCAAGGATATCGTTCTTTTGTATCATTCATAAACCTCCGGTCAATTGTCCCGTGATCCAAATATTGCCCTTCCAAGACGAACCTGTGTCGCCCCCTCTTCAATAGCAATTTCATAATCATCGCTCATTCCCATGGAAAGCACATTTATAGCACCTGGAAAATGAATCGCCAGACCATCAAAGTGATCTTTCATTTTCTTAAACGATATTCGGATTTTTTCTTTATCCGTTGTCAGCGGGCCAATGGTCATCAGGCCCCGAAGATTCAGGCCGGCCAACATCATTATTTCCTCTGCCACTGGTAATATTTCAGATGGAGAAAAACCGAACTTTGATATTTCTCCGGAAATATTTACTTCCAGTAAAATATCAATAATTTTATTCTTTTCGATGGCGGCACGAGATATCCGCCGAGCAATTTTGACAGAGTCGACCGATTGGACGCAGTGAAAATATTCGGCCGCCTGGCTGGCCTTATTGGACTGTAGGTGTCCAATCATATGCCAGGACAGGTTCTGATATTTGCTGTTCAATATATCTATTTTGGGAATCGCTTCCTGTATCCTGTTTTCGCCGAGCTGAAAAATCCCGTCTTCAATTAACATGGCAATTATATCCGGTGGCCAGGTTTTTGTTACCGCAATCAGATCAATATCATTGGTCGTTCGTCCGGAAAGAACTGCGGAAGATTTCATTTTATCTTTAACCCGTTCAAGGTTTTGAGATATTATTTGATGTCGTTTTTCCGGAATTATTATATTTCCCCCGGTTTATAATAGTCTCTAATCATCCGAATCTTCTTCAAGCAGGGATGTTTGATCCTCGCCATTCTCTTTTTCATCGTTCGATTCAAGAATTCTGGTGACCGCAGAAATAGAATCGCCATCGTCCAGTTTTATCAGACGAACACCTTGTGTGTTCCGGCTGATTGTCCGAATCATCGCAACCGGCAGCCTGATTAATACGCCTTTTTCGGTGATTATCATTAGATCGTCGGTGTCAACTACTTCACGTAACGCAACCATCAGTCCGTTTCTGGCCGTCGTTTTGAGAGTAATAACCCCGACGCCGCCCCGTTTAATTATCGGATAGTCGATAATGTCCGTGCGTTTTCCGTACCCGTTTTCAGAAACGGCCAGGAGTGTTCCGCCTTCTCGTTTTACAATAACCATCCCAATAACATAATTGTTTTTGCCGGGCAATTTTATACCCTTGACACCGGCGGCGGTTCTCCCCATGGACCGAACGTCAGATTCTTTAAATCGAATCGACTTTCCGTGGGATGTTCCAAGTATAACGTCCTGGTCTCCATCGGTCAGTCGGACATCAATCAGGTCGTCATCATCTCCCACATTAATTGCCCGAATGCCCGTTCTCCGAGGATTTCCAAATGACGACAAGGTGGTCTTTTTAATCGTACCCTGCTTGGTAACCATGACAACAAAATGGTTATCGTCAAATTCCTTGACGCTTAATACGGCGCGAACCTGCTCTCCTGGTTCAGTCTCGATCAAATTGACGATAGCGCGCCCCCTGGAGGCCTTGCTGCCCCGCGGAATTTCATGCACCTTCAGCCAGTAGATTTTTCCGCGGTTTGTAAAAAACATCATATAATCGTGGGTACTGGCAATAAACAGATTTCTGACAAAATCTTCGTCTTTGGTCTGGGCGCCCGTCGAGCCCCTTCCGCCACGGTTTTGCCGGCGGGAAATGTCAACGGGAAAGCGTTTGATAAAACCATTATGAGTGATCGTAATGACCATATCTTCTTCGGCAATCATGTCCTCGATAGAGAACTCACCGTCATCTTCAATAATTTGTGTTCGTCGTTCATCGCCATATTTATCCCGCACTTCTGAAATTTCATTTTTCAGGATTTCCATTCGAAGCACCTTGCTCTCTAATATCTCTTTCAGCCAGGCAATCAACTTCAATGTCTCTTTATATTCTGCAACCACTTTATCGACTTCGAGGCTGGTCAATTTTTGCAAACGCATATCCAGAATCGCCTGGGTCTGACGTTCGGACAGTTCAAAACGCTCCATGAGGTTAGTTTTTGCGTCGGCCGGCGATGAAGATGCTTTTATGATAGCAATCACCTCGTCAATGTTATCCAATGCAATTTTTAAACCTTCAAGAATATGGGCTTTTTCTTCGGCCGCATTCAGTTCAAACTGATTGCGTTTTACAATAATTTCGTGGCGAAAATCGATATAGTGTCCAAGTATCTCTTTTAATGACAGCTGTTTTGGAATACCGTCAACCAGGGCCAGCATATTAATACCAAAACTATCCTGAAGCTGTGTGTGACTATAAAGTTGGTTTAAAACGACCTCCGGTATAGCGTCGCGTTTAATCTCTACAACAACACGGATTCCGTCTTTATCGGATTCATCCCGAATATCGGAAATTCCTTCAACCGTTTTATCACGAACCAGGTCCGCAATTTTTTCAATCAGTTTAGCCTTATTAACCTGATAGGGAAGCTCGGTAACAATAATACTGTCCTTGCCAACCTTGCTTGTTTCCACAAACGCCTGAGCGCGGATTCTAATAATCCCTTTTCCGGTCTCATAGGCACTTTTAATTCCCTGGCGGCCCAAAATCATTGCACCTGTCGGAAAATCCGGTCCGGTCACAAACTGCATCAGGTCTTCAGCTGTCGCATCGGGATTGTCTGCCAGAAAAATAATTGCATTTGTTATCTCAGTAAGATTATGCGGCGGAATATTCGTTGCCATACCAACAGCGATACCGCTCGAACCATTAACTAATAATAATGGAACGGCCGCAGGGAGAACAGATGGCTCGGTTAATGAATCGTCAAAATTCGGTACGAACCTAACCGTATTTTTGTCAATATCTTTTAATAATTCTCCGGAAATCCGGGTCATCCGGGCCTCGGTATATCGCATCGCTGCGGCATTGTCCCCGTCAATCGATCCAAAGTTCCCCTGACCATCGACAAGCGGATAGCGCATCGAAAACAACTGTGCCATCCGTACCAGTGAATCGTAAACTGCAGAATCACCGTGCGGGTGATATTTACCCATAACTTCTCCAACGATACGTGCACATTTTTTCGTTGGCCGGTTATACGGAAGACTTAAGCCCGACATACCGTACAGAATCCGTCGATGGACAGGTTTCAGGCCGTCGCGAACATCAGGAAGGGCTCGTGACACAATAACCGACATAGAATAATCCAAATACGCATCACGCATTTCCTCGTCGATATTAACAGATATAATTTTATTTCTTTGAAACTCAATATTTACTTGTTTCTGTTTACTCATTTTTTAAACATCCAAATTTCTAACATATTTTGCATTTTTCTGTATGAAGTTCCGTCTTGGCTCAACGTCACCGCCCATTAATGTTGAGAAGGTTTTGTCTGCCTGCGAGGCATCTTCAATCGTGATTTTTACAAGGGTTCGTGTCTCCGGATCCATTGTTGTAGACCAAAGCTGTTCCGGATTCATCTCCCCAAGACCTTTATAACGCTGAATATCAATTTTCGAGCTACCTTCTTTTTTGTAGCGCTTTATTAATATATCCCGTTCGTCTTCGTCGTAAGCATAATACTCTTTGCGACCTCCTGGTGATACTTTATAAAGAGGCGGCTGGGCAATATAAATATGGCCTTCCTCGACCAGCCGTGGCAGATATCGGTAAAAAAATGTCAATAACAACGTTCGAATATGAGCTCCGTCAACATCGGCGTCAGTCATAATTATGATTTTATTGTAGCGAAGTTTATCAATATTGAATTCCTCCTCGCCAAAGCCGGTTCCGACGGCCGTAATGATCGTTCCAATTTCATTATTATTTAAAACCTTGTCAATCCGGGCTTTTTCGACATTAATGATTTTACCGCGAATCGGTAAAATAGCTTGATATTTTCGGTCACGCCCCTGTTTGGCACTTCCGCCCGCCGAGTCTCCCTCGACAATATACAGCTCGCAAAGACTGGGGTCTTTGGTCGAACAATCCGCAAGTTTTCCAGGTAAATTGCCAATTTCAAGGGCGCTTTTCCGACGTGTCAGCTCGCGGGCTTTTTTGGCCGCATCCCGGGATCGGGCCGCGCTGAGACTTTTTTCAATAATTCGTTTCGCTTCCGCAGGATGCTGTTCCAGATACTCTGACAATCCTTCGGTAACAACCGAATCGACAATTCCCTTCACTTCGGAATTCCCGAGCTTGGTCTTTGTTTGACCCTCGAACTGTGGCTCGGAGACCTTAATACTGAGGACGGCCGTCAATCCTTCCCGGACATCCTCGCCGGAAAAAGTAAAATTATCTTTCTTGAAAAGTCCGTTTCGCAACGCATAATTATTTAATGTTCTTGTGACGGCTGTTTTAAATCCAACCAGGTGAGAACCGCCCTCTACCGTATTTATATTATTAACAAAGGTGAAAATATTTTCCGAATAAGACGTATTATATTGTAGTGAAAATTCGACCGGAACACCATCTTGTTCTTTATCAACGGTAA
Source organism: uncultured bacterium (assembly GCA_964485475.1). Lineage (GTDB taxonomy): Bacteria > Fidelibacterota > UBA2242 > UBA2242 > UBA2242 > B118-G9. The sequence continues at coordinate 32,753 of CAZAKB010000008.1, read as the reverse complement.
TTGGCTTTCCAATAATCGATGGTCTCGTTTCATCAAGGTATTTTACAAATTCCGAAAGCCCACCTTTGTACAGAAATTTTTGCTCGTTTCCATCACGTTCATCTTTTAAAATCATTTCAAGATTTTTATTCAGAAATGCTAATTCTCTGACACGGTGTTCAATAATCTCATATTCCCACTGGGGTTTTTTAAAAATTTCTTCATCGGCCAGAAAGCGTGTATAGGTCCCTCTTTTTCGGGTTTTTCCAGTCACGGTAAGTTTTCCGGTTGGAATACCTCTCTGATAAGACTGGGAATATATATTTCCATCGCGATAAACTTCAACGGTCAGTTGTTCAGATAGAGCATTTACTACCGACACGCCCACACCGTGCAGTCCGCCAGATACTTTATAGGTACCTTTGTCAAACTTTCCACCGGCGTGTAAAACCGTCATAACGACTTCAAGGGCCGGTTTTTTCTCGGTTTTATGCATATCAACCGGAATCCCCCTGCCGTTATCTAAAACGCTGACCGAATCATCTTTATGAATTGTTACAATTACTTTGTCACAATATCCCGCCAGTGCTTCGTCTATCGAATTATCAACAACTTCGAATACCAGGTGGTGAAGGCCTCTTCGTCCGGTATCGCCAATATACATCGCCGGTCTTTTGCGAACGGCTTCCAGGCCTTTCAGTACAGTAATTTTTTCAGCACTGTAATCAGCTGATTCTGCAAATTTTATTTTCCCTACCGTAATACAATCTCCTTAATTTTGACGTCGCTTAATTTACTATTTATTTTTTCTAATAACTCATTTTTATGAAACAATAATTCATTTCTCCAGGTCGGTGAATCGACTGTAATATAGAGTTTTCCATATAGAACTTTTTCTGCCTGTGTATGATTGGCGATTTTTTCTCCTACAACGCTTTCCCAAAGTGAAACGGCCTCCCATTGTCGGACAGGTGTGGATATTTTCATTTTCTTCAGCATCTTATCGATTGCTTTTCCTATCGATATGGCCATTAGGATACTCCTATCGGTAAATAAAACACCTTTTGCGTATATTTACTTAAATCAAAATCTGATCGTTCTAGTACTGTCATATCGGTGGCCGTAATAAATGTTTGATTGGCAAACCCGATTTTATCAATAATATTCATACAGTGTTTTTTATCTAATAATGCAAATAAATCATCCAGTAAAAATATCACTTTTTCATTTATGTTTTTTTCAATAAAAATACCTTCCGCCAACTTTAATGCTACTAAAAATATTTTGTGTTCTCCCTGGGAGCCGGTAAACCGGATATCCCTTTTATTAAAATCAAATATAATCTGATCAAGGTGTGGCCCGGATCCGGTTCTTCCATATGTAATATCCCGGCTAAATTTTGAATGGAGTTTTTCTTTATAGTCGTCTTTATAGGTCTCTATCTTTTCACTAACATTCGGATTTATTTTTATTTTTACTGGTTTTTTAATATGAGAGAGTGAATTAAAAATAGGTTCAAAAACAGGATTAAATTCCTCTATAAAAACGTTACGTATATTCTGTAATTGAAATGCATATTCAATTAAAAAATCATCAATTGTCTCGATATAGGAATCATAATTTTTTATGTTTTTCTCCTTATATTCAGATAACAATAAATTACGCTGATATAAACGTTTTTTAAATTCTATTAAAGTCAACAGATATTCTCTGTTTATTTGGGATAAAATCCGATCAATAAAACTTCTACGTAATAAAGGACCGCTCTCGGTAATTTTCTGGTTATTTGGAGAAAGAATAATAACCGGAATTTTTCCGATAATATCTGTTTTTTTTCTTAATTCAATATGATTAAAGAGTAGTTTTTTGCCTTCTTTTTTTGAATAGTTAAAATTGACGTTAAGTTCATCTATTTTTGAATTATTAAATGTTCCAAATATTTGAAAATAATCATTATCGTATTGAACAACATCACTATTATTATGAGTCCTGAAACTTTTTGTCAAAGATAAATAGTGAATTGCTTCCAGTAATGAGGTTTTTCCAGAACCATTATCTCCTAAAATAATATTTAAATTATCACAAAAATCAAAATTTTCATGGTTATAGTTTCTGAAATTATTCAGTTTTAATTTGGTTATTTTCATTTACTGCGTAAATATTTCTAACCGTGCTCGGAAAAATTTAAATAAGGATTTTCTATTAATACACTATTCATTTAAACGGATTGGCATTAGCAACATCGTAAAATCTTCATTTTCCTTTTGTTCTTCCGGTAGTATTAAACAAGCATTGATTGAAGATTTAAGTTTTAAAATAACATTATCAGTATCAATATTTCGTAATATTTCTTTCAGGTATTCGGCATTATAACCAACAACCATATCGTCACCAGAATAAGTAATATCAATTTCTTCATCTGCAGACGTTCTTGATTCCTGATTTATAGTACTAATTTTTGTAACATTTTTACTTAATGATAATGAAATCTGATGTGTTGTTTTATTTGAAAAAATTACAACCCGGCGAATCGTCGACAATAGACTGTTTAAGTCCATACTTATTATTTTATCATTATCTTTTGGAATAACACTTTCATAATCAGGAAAATGTTCATCAATTATTCTGGAATATATTACTGTTGAATCCATCTCAACTTTTACATGATTTTCACTGATTGATAATAGGGTGGTTCCTTCCAAATCCAGATATCCCAATAGAAGATTTAAAAATTTTACCGGAATAATTACTTCACCCTCATAATCGTCATTTTGAAAATCCTGTCTTATTAAACAAACCAAACGATGACCATCGGTTGCAACTATTCTTATCTCATTTCGTTTTATTTGAAAAAGCACTCCCATAAGAGCCGGTTTTAATTCATCTTTACTAACGGCAATCAGGGTTTTTTGAATCATTCTTCTTAATGTTGAGTTTTCAATTTCAACGTCATTAAAATTGGATATTTTTGGTAGTGAAGGAAATTCATCTCCGGGTCTTCCCATAATTTCAAATACACCTTTGCCTGATTTCAACGTACAGGCTCCTTCGCTATCTGAAGATAAAAATAATTGACCTTCTTCCGCTTCACTAATTATATCATAGATAATCCTTGTTGGAAGAGCAACGGATCCATTTTCTGTACCATTGACTTCAAGAGTTGCATTCATTGTTATTTCAATATCAGAAGAACGTAATGTCAGTAGATTTTCTTTAATATCGAATAGTATACTGTTTAAAATAGGCATAGTCGAACGTGTTGGAGAAACTTTGGATACTTTTTGAATTTGTGAAAGCAAATTGTTTTTATCCACTGAAAACTGCATTTTTTTACTCCTTTTTAAATCATAACACGTCGATTAATTTTACCAAAATATAGGTATTTTTACAAGATATTTTAATAAATCTATTTATTAAATATATTGATATAAGTTATGAAATAAATATTGTTATAATTATATAAATGTGAATTTGTGAATAATATCCTTTTTTCCGTCAATAAATAAAAATTTATTTTACTAATTTCATGTTATTAATATGTTAATAAATGGGATTAATATAGAGTTTATTAAAAAATATTTTATAAACTAAAATCATTAACAATAAAAAAACCGTTTATTCACCAATTTGCATTTCAATATTAAATTTTAATCGGAGTTTAGTAACCCACTCGTTATAAAGAAGTGATTTTTTATATTCTAATGCCCATTTTTCAACAACAGCCCATGAATCATCATAAACAGTATTTAATTTTAAGATATGATATCCCATATTTGTTATAAATACCTGACTCGTTTTTCCGACTTTAATTGTATCGAGAACGGTTAAAAATTCTGGCTGTTGAATTTGACTTTTTGATATTCGATGAATTCTACCATTATTCCTTTTTATATCAGGATCATCACTAAATAAAACGGCGGCAGAATCAAAGGGCATTTGGTTAGTTATCAACAAATTTCTAACAGAGTCTATTTTAGAAATTAAATCATTTAAATTATTATCAGATGTTTCTGGCTTTATTAATATATGGCGAACATTGATATTTTCACCTTTTCGATCAAGCAGCTGGATTATATGATATCCAAAATCTGTTTTCACAACATTACTTATTTCATTGATAGTAAGAGAAAAAGCCACCTCCTCAAATTCTTTAATAAATCCGCCGCGTGATATAAAACCAAGATCGCCACCATAAGCTGCACTGGCCGGATCATCGGAATATTGTCTGGCTAATTCTGTAAAATCACTTCCAGATAAAATTGCCCGATATAATGAATCTGCCAATGATTTTGCACCTTTTTCTTCTTTTTGACCGGCTTTAATTTTAAAAAGTATCTGACTAAAATCTACAGAGCTTGGGATTTCAGGTAAACTGTCCTTAAAGACACTATAAAATTCATCTACTTCACGCCGAGTTATATTAATCTGGCTGAATTTTTCATTTCGTAATTTTTCAACAATAAGTCTGTTTTTAATAACAGGCCTGTAATCACGACGAATTTTATTTAATGGCCCGCCTAGTATTTTTTCTGCGTTTTCTTTAGATCCTGCCTGAAAAAGAATATTTTCAATTTGCTGATCAAGCATTGTTTCAACTTCACGATCTTTTACATCGATAGTTTCAATCTTGGCTTGCTCAAGAAGAATATTCTCGTCAATTAGCGACTGAAGAGCCTGGTTGATTAAACGCTGATATGAACCTGGATCACGAGACGGGTCAATCCCGAGTTGAGATGCGTTCATGCGTGCGAATTGGTCAACGTCGCTTTTTAAAATAATATTTTCTCCGACAATTGCGGCGATTCCATCAACTATTTCTTGTGAAAAGGAAAGTGATATAATCAAAAAGAGAAGAATAAAAAAAGATTTTTTCATGGAATTAAAGTCCTGTTATGCATGTTTTCAGTTTTGATTTCATAGTCTGTAATAGAAAACAGACTGTCAATATAAGCGTTATAATAGTCCTGTATTTTAGACTGTGTTAATTTTTGCAGTATTTCATTTCGCACATCATCGATAGAACGGATTGAACCGGCCTTTGAGCGTGATAAAACGTCGATAATGTGATATCCGTAATCTGAGGGAATAGGACCTAAGACTGTGCGCGGTGGCGACTCAAAAATGGTTTTATCCAATTCCTTAATTGATTCACCTCTTCGCACGACTTTTGTCTCGAAATTATAATTATTAAACAACTGATCAATTTCCCGGCGATTACGAGAGCGCAGAACATTTTTGATTCTGTTTGATTCGTCAAAATTCTCTAAAATTAAATGTGAAACCTTTGCTTCATCCACATCTCGCAGAAAACTACTCCTGTTTTGAAAATAAAAATTTCTTATTTCATTTTCACTGACATCAATATTTGTCTGAAGTAGAAAATGGACATAAGAATCAATAATCAACTGTTTTTTGTAATTTTCTATTTTATATTGAATTGACTCTTCTTTGTCAAAATGATATCTTTCAGCCTGCTGATATAAAATTTCATTTTTTACCCAGCTGGATGTAATTGATTTTAAATAATCATCACTTGCGAAATTATCACTATCCATATCCGGATATATGTTTCGAATATAATTAGTTGTCAAGTATACGTCGTTTACACGCGCAATATAATCAACGGGCTCATTTGAATTATTACAAAAGGAGAAAGCAGTTAAAAAAACAAAAAGTATTTTAAATTTCACAATAGTGAGCACCCTTTTATTTGGTTAATAATGAGTAATTAACATGGTACGTATATTTATGTCTTAATGATTGAAGAAGTTCCTTTTCTAATTTTGTAATAGTCGTTTTCTTGTAATCATCCAGGATGTTCCCTTTAATATCATCAAAGGGAACCGGCCTTGGCTCAACAACAGAGATAATTTTAATTATCGAAAATCCTTTACCGGAAGGAATTAATTCAGGATAAATACTTCCAGGCTCAGTGGTAGCCGCACATCGCCCGATTCCCGCGTACATGCCGGCGTGAATAAATCCAATATATCCTTTTACCGGTTTATTCCGGTAACGTTCTGTATATTCATCAGCCAGGAGCTGGAAATTTTCCTGGAGCAGGGCTCTTCCTAAAACCGATTTAGCTAATTCGTTATCGTTAATAAAAATTTCCTGAACTTCATATTGCGGTTTTGAGAGATAAAGCGAATCAAGATAAGTCGAATAAAACAGACGAAGCGTATCGTCATTAATCGTAATTTTACGGGTTATTTCATTTGAGAAAACCAAATTATAGAGAAGAGAGTTTTCTTGATTTATAAGTTGAATATTAAAACTCCGGGTTTTATCCAGTTTCAATTGTTTAGATTTTTTTAATACGATATTATTAATTGCAATTGTTTCGATAACATTGCTTAAAAATTCTGGATTTGAGTATTGGGCGGGTATCGCAAATGGATATGCTTTAAGGGATGAAATGAATTTTTCTAAATATATATCTTTACCGCCAATACGATATAAAGGATGAGAATAACCGGTCATTTTTAAAACGTCAATTGCAGAATGTTCCGCAGAATCCGCCTTTATTGAAATTAACAAATCCATATATGCGTCCGATAAATCAAAGATATTTGAGTCGATTAATTCAAATTTATAATCCGTTTTTAATTGTTCAATAATTTTGAAATATTTTAATTGAATATCGTCCGATAAAGCATTGATCAGTCGTTTTTTAATTACCGGCGTATATTCGTCAAAAGTAAAAAGATCCTTTTTGTCTGGATCAAGATGTTCGTATTCCGATAATAATAATTGTTTTGAGATAATTGAATCCAAAACCATACGATCAAAATACTCATTGACAAGCAGTCTGTGTTTGATAACGGCGGTTTTTTGTCGAGTTTTGGTTTTTTTTAAATAATCCTCGTCAATGCCCATATAAACCAATAGCTGCCGATCAACAAAACCCTCGATTTTCGCGGTTTTTTCCTCATTGGGCAGATATTTGAAAGTGTGTTTTGGTGTAAGATTGAAAAACTCACCTGTTGTAAACCAACGCGATTCAATTTTCAGAAAATTATCCGAATCGTGTTTTTCACAAAAAGTGAAAATAAAAAGACTCGATAATATTAGGATAGATACATTTATTTTCAAACAGAACCCCGTATTTATCGTCCTAAATTAAGATTACCCCAAAGATGATACAAGAATTGTTTTACCGGCTCAATTTTTTGGAGCTTATTTAGATACAATGCAAAAATAAGATCCGCACTAGGAATGAATTTGTATGACAAGCGCAAGTCAGACGCAGCACTTTTAAGATATGACAGTAGTTCCACCGAATCAACAAAGGGATTCTCTTCAGAAAACTGGATCCGACACAGGTCGGTTTCAAATTTTATTTTATCAACACCCAATTGTGAACAAAGCAATTTTATTGTAATTAAACTGAACAGGTTCTCAATTTCGGTTGGATAGCGCCCGAAAATATCCGTAATTAATTTTTTTAATGCTTCTATTTCCGCAACCGTTTTATATGAAGTTAGTTGTTTGTAGTAAGATAACCGCAAAGACTCAGAGGAAATATAATCTTCAGAGATATACGCAGGAAACGGAAAAACAATATTTACCTCTTTGTCCAAAGCCGGCAGATTCGGGTGTTTTGTCGGCTGGCTATCTTCTTTAATGCCGGCAAGAGCGTCCTGAAGTATTTTTATATATAAATCATAGCCGATGGCGTGCAGGTTGCCACTTTGTTCCAAGCCAAAAACATTGCCCGACCCCCTCATTTCCAGGTCTTCAAGAGAAATAAAGTATCCGGAACCCAATGATGTATGGCGCTTGATTGACTGTAGCCGTTTAATTGCATTGGGATTTAACTTGGAATAACTTGATGTGATCAGGTAAGCGTAGGCCTGCCGGTCAAGGCGCCCAACCCTTCCGCGTAACTGGTATAACTGAGACAGCCCAAAATTTTGAGCCTTATTGATAAAAATCGTATTAGCGTTTGGTATATCAATTCCAGATTCAATAATTGCGGTTGTCACAAGCATGTCTATCTCGTTGTTTATAAAGTCTACCATAATTGGTTCGATAATATCTTCAGACATCTGTCCGTGAACATATTGAATAGACAAATTTGGAAAAAGTTGTTTTAGGGAAAACGCGAGAGAGGCAATAGTTTTTATTTCATTGTGAACAAAAAACACCTGCCCGCCACGCTCAATTTCGCGATTAACGGCGGTTCTGATAATATTCTTGTCAAAGGATATAATTTCTGTAAATATCGGTAGTCGCTCTTTAGGCGGAGTGCTTATTAACGAGAAGTCTCGTGCACCAATTAGAGAAAAATGAAGTGATCGTGGTATTGGCGTGGCGGATAACGATAAAACATCAATACCTGCACGAAAATTTTTAATTTTATCTTTATCTGCAACTCCAAACCGATGTTCTTCATCTATAATAAGTAAACCAAGATCAGAAAAGGTAATATCTTTTGATAAAATCCGATGGGTACCAATGATAATATCAACTTTTCCCGCTGATAAATCACGAATAATTTTTTTCTGTCGGACATTTTTTACAAATCGAGATAAACGTTCAATTTTTAACGGGTATTTTTCCAGACGTTTTTTAAAAGAGATATAGTGCTGGTCGGCAAGAATTGTTGTCGGGGTAAGTATGGCCACCTGCTTTGAATCACTCACGGCCTTAAACGCTGCCCGGATTGCAACCTCTGTTTTACCGAAACCCACATCTCCACACAACAACCTGTCCATGGGAATTGAAGATTCCATGTCCTTTTTTATATCTGCGATCGCTTTGATTTGGTCGACAGTTTCTTCAAAGGGAAATTCTGCCTCCATTGTCCATTGAAATTCATTGTCTGGAGAGTATATAAAACCTTTTGAGTGAAGCCGTTTTGAATATAGATTTATAATTTTCTGTGATAATTCTTCGATTGAACGTTTGGTTCTAAGTTTAACGCGGTCCCACTCGGCAGAGCCCAGCTTCGAAATTCTAGGTAGAACATTGCCGGTTGAACGATATTTGTGGACCAGCGACATCTTTTCAAGCGGGACAAAGACCCTGTCGTTATCCAAGTATGAAATGACCAGGCATTCGCGATCAGCACCAAATGCAGAAATCTTTTGAAGACCCATATATTTGCCAATACCATAATCAAGATGTACTACCAAATCATCATAAACAATTTCGGTTGGATCAAATTTACTATGCCTTACTTCTGTCGGTAAAAATGAAAATGACCGGGGCCTTTGACGCTTTGAAAAGATTTCTGTATCCGTAAAAACATATAGATGAATATCGGGCAATTCAAAACCCGATGAAAGTGGTATATCAAGCACATATATCTGCTCGTTGTCTAAAAGAGAGGAAAGCCGTGATTGTTGTCCCGAATCGGAACAAAATAGAAAATAATAGCCGTCCAAACCGCTGTTATTTAAAGAAATATAATATTCTTTAAAGGAGGAAAAACCGGCCGTCTTAACGTTCGCGGGTTTTGTTGAAAAATGAATGTCTGTTGAGCGCAGGTCGTTAATGTAAATGCTTGTAAATAAAGAAAAAGGAGGGGTGCTGGAAATAAGTTTCTGAAAAATGTTTCCATTTGTGTCATAATTAGGAAAAACCGAAAGAGTGTTCTCTGGAAGGTATGAAAAGATAGTTGAATCAGACGAAGTACTTTCTGTAATTATCGGAAGAATGGTGATATGATCGGTTTTTTTTAGGGTTTGAAGGGATTCTTTGTCCACTATTCGGATAGATTCTATTGAATCACCATAAAATTCAACCCGGAACGGATGGCGGTTACCGTGAGAATAAACATCAACGATGTCACCCCGGGAAGCATATTCTCCTGGAAACTCGACAGAAAATTCCCTGGTGTATTGAAACGAGTTTAATCGATCAACAACCTCTTTTTTTGACACAGCCAGTCCGGTCTTTAGGGACAGCGAGGACAGCCCTATTTCATCCATGCTCGGTAATTTTATATTAAGCGCACCGATAGAAGTAAGAATAATTTTAGCACGTTTAGAAAAAATCTTTTGAAGGGCATCGTTTAGTAGAAAATGAGAATAGTCATCCCGTTTTTTTTCAGTCATATCGGGAAGGAAAACAATGGATTCCGCCGGAATAAACGATTCAATGTCGAATACAAAATTTTCAACATCCTTTTTATCATTAAAAACCACAAGAGGACAAGATCCGGTTTTCTTTAAAAGTGAAGATATAAACAGGGCCAAAAGAGAAGACGAGCTCAGGCCGGAAACATTAATAGGACCACTGTGTGAATTTAATCTACTCAGGACCGATACAAATGGTGGATACGAAGAAAAGGCAGATGTTAGTTTTTTGAGAATGTTATCATGTTTCACGTGAAACAACCTATTTCTTTAAGAGGATTAAAAGCGCTGTAATATCAGAGGGTGAAACGCCGGATATACGAGAGGCCTGACCAATCGTTTCGGGTTTTATTTGATTAAGTTTTTCACGAGCTTCCTTTGTTATAGAATTAATTTTAAGGTAATCAATATCGGGAGATAGCGAGGTCTTTTCGTGGCGCGCCAGGGTTTTTATTTGGATTGATTGACGCTGAATGTAACCATGATATTTTACGTCAATCTCAACCTGGTCTCCCAGCCCGCTATTATTTAAAAGCGTGCACGATAAATATGACGGTAAGAATTTAAATAAATCTTCAATATGAATATTGGGGCGACAAAGTGCCTTGAAAAGATTCAGGCCAGACCGAACAGGGTTTTCGTTACATCGTTGAAGTATGGGATTAATATCTGATGGGTTGACAGTTGTTGCATGCAAAAAATCTATCATTGCTTTTATTATTTCTGTTTTTTTGCGGGTATTTAAATACTGTTCATTGTGGATTAGGCCGAATTTTTGTCCAAAGTGAGACAGTCGCTGGTCGGCATTGTCAAAGCGTAAAAGAAGCCGATATTCGGCGCTGGACGTAAACATACGATAAGGCTCGGAGGGACTTTTAATGATAAGGTCATCAATCAACACGCCGATATATGCATCAGAACGGGAAAGAATAAATGGCGGCTCGGATCGAATTTTTAAGGCGGCATTGATACCGGCCATTAATCCAAGCGCTGCGGCTTCTTCATAGCCAGAAGTGCCATTGACTTGGCCGGCCATGTAAAGGCCATTGATTCTTTTTGTTTCCAGGGTGAGTTTTAACTGGTACGAGGGAAAGTAATCATATTCAATAGCGTACCCCGGTTTAATAATTTCGGCTTCCTCGAGTCCGGGTATGGACCTGAGACCTTTTAGCTGGATGTCCAATGGAAGGCTGGTTGAAAACCCATTGACATAGTATTGATACGCGTCTTCCCATTCGGGCTCAAGAAAAATCTGGTGTGAGGATCTATCGTGGAAGCGTACAATTTTATCTTCAATGCTGGGGCAATATCGGGGGCCAACCCCCTTGATTTTTCCCGAATATAAAGGCGAGCGATCCAGCCCGGAAAATAGAATTTCGTGAGTCTTCTGGTTTGTATGGGTTATATAACAGGGTATATTTTTAGGAGCGAAGTTTTTTGTTTGAAAGGAAAATGGAACAGGCTGCGTGTCGCCATGTTGCGGGGTTGTAAATTTGATATTAATAGAATCACGATGGACTCGTGGCGGAGTTCCGGTTTTTAAACGGCCAGATATAATACCAAGGTCATTTAATGATTGTGTAATACCAACTGCGCTTTCTTCGTCTAGGCGACCGCCATTTATTTGATCAAGACCGATATGAATAAGGCCATTTAAAAAGGTGCCGGCGGTAACAATGATGGACTGGCAGGGTATCTCCCCGTGATTTTGGGTAAGGACGGAGACAACCTGTTCGTTTTCGGCAAGAATTTTTATCACCGCGTCTTCTAAAATATAAAGAGATTCCTGATTCTCAATACGTGTTTGCATTTCGCGGGAATATTTAATTTTATCGGCCTGGGCACGCGGAGACCAAACAGCACGCCCCTTGGAACGATTAAGCATTCGGAACTGAATACCGGTTTTATCAATTACCCTGGCCATTTCTCCGCCGAGCGCATCTATTTCTGCAACAAGATGTCCCTTAGCAAGACCGCCAATTGCGGGATTGCAGGACATTCTTGCCGTTGCGGAGACATTCATCGTGATCAGAAGGGTCTTCATGCCCATTCTGGAAGATGCAAGAGATGCCTCTACGCCAGCGTGACCGGCGCCAATTACAATGATATCATACGGCAGTTTCACGTGAAACATTTATTTTCCAACACAAAAATTATTAAAAATGTTATTTAAAATATCATCGTTTTCGGTTCGACCTAAAATAATGTCAAGATGTCCAAGTGCTTCACGGAGATCGATAGTGATTATTTCTGGAGCGGCGCCCCGACGAATGCTATTAATGGATCGTTTTAGGTTGGTATTCGCGCGCAACAATGCATCTTTGTGGCGCTCCCGGGTGATTATTATAGTGTAATTTTGGGTAGATTTTATTTCTGCATCAGCGATAATTGAGGATGCGATTTCGTGAACACCGGTGTGATTGAGAGCGGAGCAGATAAAATACGGACTATTGGCAACGAGGTTAATGGCTTTTTGTATAATGTCGGGCCTTGCGATGTCTGCCTTATTAAGGACAAAATATGTCTTTTTTAATTCGGATTTTGGTAGGCTTGGTATTGTTACGTGCGGATTGGATAAATCAATTACATAAAGTAAAATATCCCCATCGTGCATCAGGGTTTTTGTTTTTTGTATACCCCGGGACTCAATTTCGTTGTTTGTGGTGCGTAGCCCGGCGGTGTCTATAAGTCTGATTTGATAATTGCCGACCCTGACAGTTTCTTCAATGTAGTCGCGAGTTGTTCCCGGCCGGGGAGAAACGATAACCCGTTCCTCATGTAAAAAAGCATTAAACAGGCTTGATTTTCCGCTGTTTGGGGCCCCAATAATTGGACACCGTATTCCTTCTCTGAGGATTTTTCCATAATCATAGGTTTTTATTAGATGATTGATGGTGGTAATAATGGCCGAAACCATACTGCGGATATCGTGAGTTGATGAAAAATCAATTTCGTCTTCCTGGAAATCCATCTCTAGTTCCAGAATTGTGATTACATCAATTAAATTTGATTTAATTTTATTGATTTCCGTTCCGAGTACACCTTGTAGCAGGCCCGCGGATGCCGACAGAGCCGCACGGGAAGACGAATATATAATATCGGCGACACCCTCTGCCTGGCTCAGATCCATTTTACCATTTAAAAAGGCACGTTGGGTAAATTCTCCGGGACCGGCCGAAACGGCCCCACGCTTTTTGCATGCGGAAACTACCAAGTCACAAATATAGGGATTTCCGTGAACACTTATTTCAATAATATCCTCACCTGTGTAGGATCTGGGTGCCTTAAAGTATGTTACAACGGCCGTGTCAACACTTCCATTATCATCGACAAGATTACCAAAAACCGCGAGCCGGGGTAATAGTTTTTGATTTGAAATAAAAAGCCTGTTGGTGATTGATAATGCTTTTGGCCCGGATAGTCGTATTAGGGAAATGCCGCCATATCCCCTAGGGGTCGAAACGGCGACAATTGTTGAAAAATCGTTTTTTATCATCAATCATGTTCTATTTGAATTTTGTTTTTGACTGAAGTTTTCGAAGCGTGTCAATGGTAGACGGACGGTTGCTTTTACGTTTTGGTTTAGACGGAACCAGTTTTTGTTGGGCGACAGTAAGCAAATTAAAAAGCGTGTAATACAGATTTAGACCAGACGGGAATTGATTGAACATAAAAAAGAACATTATGGGCATCATATATGTCATCATTTTTTGCTGGGGATTTGAACTGGAGCTGCCACTTAGTTTTTGTTGCAAAATGGTTGATAATGCCATTATTATCGGAAGCACATTTACATGTTGGCCATAAATAGGGATTGCAAACGGAAGTGTAAAAATTGTATCCGGCGCCGAAAGGTCAGTGATCCACCAAATGAAAGGCGCATGACGCAATTCAATCGTGGTGCGGAACACGGTAAAAAGAGCAATTAAAATAGGCATCTGGAGTAAAAGTGGCAGACACCCGCCCATTGGATTAACCCCGTGTTCTTTGTATAGTTTCATTTGTTCGGTGTTTAATTTTTGGGGATCGCCTTGATACTTTTTACGAAGCTCCTCAATTTTCGGTTGCAAATTTTGCATTTCTTTCATGGATTGCATAGACTTGTTTGTCAAAGGATAGAGCACGATTTTTATCAAGAACGCGAAAACAATCAATACCCAGCCATAGTTTGGCAATATCACTCGTAATCGAATAAAAATCCAGAGAACAGCTTTACTGATAGGCTTTAATAATTTACCAAGACTCATGATGTTCTCAAGATCAACATCAAACTCTTTGATAGTGGAATATTCAAGCGGGCCAAGATATAGGGTGGTCTTGGTCACATTATCGGCAGGCAAAGAAACCTGCATCGAATATTTTTTATAATAGTTTTTTCCCTCCAGAGGGATACCGGACGCGGTCAATTTGTAACCAATGCCGTCACCGTGCGTAATAAATGCCGATGCAAAATATTTAGTCCGAATCGCGGTCCAATCGGTTTTGCCGGTAAACCGAGACCCGTCACTCTTGTTGTTTTTTACATCAAGCGCGTCAGTCTCTCCGCCGCTATATGCATATGCCTTTGAGTATCTAACTTCGTCAATTAGAGTTTGCTCGGTGTATTTTAACCCGCCGTCCCAAGAGAGATCGTAATGTTTGGTTGCCATTTCAGATTGAAGGCCTCGAAGATCTGTCTGAATTTCAATAGCGTATTGATCGCCGAAAAAGGTCAATGATTTGGTCGCAAGTTGTTTATTTGCCGAATTTTTCAATGTAAATGTAATTGTGGACCGTTCGTTTTTTGTAAGATGTATAGCGTTTGATTCTGCGGATGAGCCAGAGATGTTATCTACAGTGAAATTTTGATTCAGCCCAACAGAATCACCGTCAATGGAAATATATTTTATCAACAGGGGCAATGCATCGGCATTGTTAATAAGTTGTACGAGAGCTGTGTCGCCATCGGTGAACATATTATAATTCTTTAATTTGAAGTATTTGATTGTTCCACCGCCCATAGAACTTATTTGGGTGCTATAAAAATCAGTATCAATGGTTATTAGCCTCTGTTCACTTTCTGTAATTACATTTAGGTTCGATGAAAAGCGCCCAGGGCGTTCTACTACCAGGTGCTGCGCGTCAATCGTTGCCGGGGTGGCCAAGGGCTCTTCTTTATAGATTTCGGGTCTCATTGGTTCGGATGGACCGTTGATAAGTTTAAAATAGCTGGGCATTGCTAAAATAACGATAAATATAATTGCAAACGCCAGAAGAGATTTTTTATCCATTAGTATTTCCCTTTTTTGTTGGTATCGGATCGTAGCCACCGGGATGAAAAGGGTGGCATTTTCCAATTCGGACAACACTTAAAATTGTTGCCCGAAAAAAACCATGGTGTCGGTACGCGTCACGGCAGTAAGTGGAGCAACTGGGGTAAAATCGACAACTATTAGGAAAGAGTGGTGAAATAAATATCTTGTATATACTAATTAGAATTACAGGAATTAGATTTAGTGGATTTTTCATTTAATTTCAGTTGACAATAATATGTTTGGCAAATTGTTTAAATCTGAATCTTGTGGATTGGTTAAAACGGAAAATATTATAGAAAACGGAGTTAACGTGTAAGGTTTTGTGTTGCGATAAGCTTCCCGTATTTTCCGCTTGATCCGGTTTCTTCTAACGGCGGTACCGACGCCTTTTTTAATTAGAATAGCAATTTTCCAGTTTTTACTCCGAATGATGGTTATTGCTACAGAGCCGCAATATGTCCGCACCTGCCGGTTGTTTTTAAAAAGAGCAGACAGGATTTTTTTGTCCGCAATGCGCTCGCTTTTTTGCAGATTAGGCGGACAGAGTTTTTCGGCCCTTTGCCCGACGGCGGATGAGTGTTTTCCTGCCACCATTACTACTCATTCTTTCTCTAAAACCATGCTTGTTTTTGCGTTTTCTGTTACTTGGTTGAAATGTCCTTTTCATGTATTCCTTCCATTCGTTGTATTTTTCATTTTCGAAAAGCTACGTAATTTATAAAATATTTCCATATTTTCAATTAAACTATCATTGATAAAAAAACATTCGTCTTTAAAACCTTTTTCTTGACTTTGCGGCAGGGATATTTACTTTATATACAGTGCGGCCTCGAGCCTGTTTATATAATGTTGATAACTATTTTCTTGGTGGTGGTGCTTTTGACGCTGTTGTTGGTTCGAATGTATTTTTATCTCTTGACTGTGACGACGTTCTTGATGGTGAGGGTTTACGTCCCGAAATCGACAAATAATGGAGATAGATGTTGATAACCTATTATATTGTGTGCAATATATATGTATTCTAGTGGTGATTGTAAGTATATATGGGGCAGGTGTCTGGATTTAATTAAAGATCGGATCCCACAACAAACATTTAATACATGGTTCCAGCCAATTCAAGCAATTTCGATGTCGGACAATTCAATCTTTCTTCAGGTACCCAACAAGTTTTTTTATGATTGGCTGGACAGTCACTATAAGGATACGATTCAGGGATCATTAAAAGAGATTACCGGGAATGGAATATTTGCCCGATATACGGTATTGCTCTCTGAAGAAACTAATAAAGATTCCTATTCCGAAGAGAGCAATCTTCCTGGTACTTCCTATCAGAAAACGGAACATCGATCTGCCCAAACAGGAATGCTGGAGCGGGGCACACGTATAAATGAAAACTATGTGTTTGACAATTTTGTGGAGGGGAAAAGTAATCAATTTGCAAAAGCGGCGTCTATTGCCGTGGCGAACTCTCCCGGACAAACCTCTTTTAACCCGCTGGTAATATATGGCGGAACTGGGCTGGGTAAAACGCACTTGTTACAGGCGATCGGAAATCACGCACTGATTCAGGGGTATGCAGAAAAAATAGTTTATGTGTCCAGTGATACATTTACTCTCGATTTTATTGCCGCTATTCAAAAAAATAAAACCACGGATTTTGCGCGATATTATCGTAGTGTTGATATGTTATTGCTAGACGACATCCAGTTTTTTCAGAATAAAGAGCAGACCCAAGAACAATTTTTCCACATTTTTAATGACCTATTTCAACACCAAAAGCAGATTGTTTTAACAACAGATCGGCCCCCCATGGAATTAAAGGGTTTACAGGAAAGATTGTTGTCCCGGTTTCAGTCAAGTTTAACTGTTGATATCCAACCGCCGGACCTAGAAACAAGAATTGCTATATTAAATAAGAAAGCAATATCTGATGGCTTGGATTTACCTTATGAAGTTATTGAATACATTGCTCAGAATGTAAAGTCAAATATTCGCGAGCTAGAAGGATTATTAATACGACTTTTGGCATATTCCTCGCTAATGAAGGTGGATATTGATATTGTACTTGCCAGAAAAGTGTTGAGGGAAACCGGTTTGGTAGAGAAAAAAAGCATATTGTCGATAGAAGATATCCAAAAATCTGTCGGCGGTGTTTATTCTATAAATCTGGATTCGCTTGTTGGGAAATCTCGTACGAAAGAGGTTGCCGAGGCCCGTATGGTTGCGATGTACCTTGCCCGGGAATATACAAACTTGTCCCTGAAAACTATCGGAATCTATTTTGGTGGCCGGGATCATTCAACCGTAGTTCATGCTTGTAAGAATATTGAGGAAAGATTCGAAAAAGAAGAACCGTTTAGCCGGTTCATTAATTCAATAAAAGAAAAAATAAAAAATTCATGATTGAATTGAGAATTAATAAAATTTTTTGTTGACATATTAAAAAAATATTAATATTATCATTTTGAAAATCGTCAATATGTATTTCGTTCGATGAGACGTTGGTTTTAGTTATTTAACAGAAGGAGGAGTGCTTATGGCAATGCCCAAAGGAAGCATTAACAAAGTTATTTTGGTTGGTCATTTAGGACGGGACCCGGAAGTGAGATACACTGCAAGCGGAGACGCAGTTGCAGATGTTTCCCTGGCCACAACAGAGTATTATAAGGATAAAAATGGTGAAAAAAACGAGAAGACCGAATGGCACAATCTCGTTATGTGGCGCGCTCAGGCCGAATTTGCCAAGGAGTGGCTAAAAAAAGGACAGCTACTCTATGTTGAAGGACGCCTGCAAACAAGAACCTGGGAAGACAAAGAGGGCCAAAAAAGAAGTAAAACCGATATCCAGGTTGACCAGGTAACGCTTCTTGGCGGACTTGCAAACAGGGGAAAAACCGGCGGCGCACCAAAGCAAGACGTTGCAAAAGAGTCCCCGGAAGATGAAGAGATACCGTTTTAATTAATGGTATTTAAATGAGCTTTCACCAACAAATTCTCTCAAGATAGATGTTGGTGGAATCTCTTTTTGATCAATCGGGAGAAAGTAGGCCAAAATACTTAGCAGTCGCTCTGACTCCGGGTGACTCAAATCCTGAGGATCGACCTGTTTTAGTGCAATTTCTGCCGGCTGTTTTAGTACGCCGATTTCATATACCAGAGACGAATTAAACATAATATCGGCCTCGCCTTGGTATTTGAAAATATACTTCTTTTCACCCTCAACGACTTTTTTCCACATGTTGATGGTCTGTGCCGCAGAATACCCACGATATTTAGCGTCTCTGACAATCCGACGAATCAAACGGGTGTCATGAGTTGGAATTCGATTGGCGTCATCAAAGTTTAAATGAGTCAATGCGCTAAGATAAATTTTAAATTTATACTTGTCGTCAATATTTTTGGTTAAACCCGGATTTATTCCATGGATTCCTTCGATTATAAACAAAGTGTTTTTATCGGCGAGAATTTCGTTTTTACCGGGTACTTTCTTTCCGTTAATAAAATCATAATCGGGTGGCGTAACAGCTTTTCCGGCAAGAAGATCTGCCAAATGTGAATTGAGTAATTCTAAATCAAGGGCATCCAGTCCTTCGAAATTTAAATTGTCTCCCTGTTCCCGGGCAAGTTCATCCCGATCTTTAAAGTAGTTATCAAGAGACAGGCCGACAACCCTATGACCCAGAACGCGGAGTTGAATATACAAACGTTTCATAAAAGTCGTTTTCCCCGAGGAGGACGGCCCGGCGACAAAAACAAGACGCTTATTTTGGCAGGACGCTTCGATTTTATCTGCTATTTCGGCAATTTTTTTCTCATGTAATGCCTCAGATATTTTTATCATCTCTGAGATATTTTCATTGGCAACCAGGTTGTTTAATTGGCTGGCGTTGGTAATATCTAGTATATTGGCCCATTTTTCTGTTTCATTGAATATTTCGTACAGACGTTCCTGGTTATAAAACGGTTGTAAACGATCAGGTATATTTTCAACGGGATTTCGAAATACGAATCCCCGTTTATATTTAATAATATCGTAAGTTTTAATTAATCCGGTTGAAGGTGCCGGCGGGCTGGGAAGCCAGTATCGCGAACCGTTAATGGAGTAGAGCATAATGTAGTTTAACGAACAATATTTTAATAAAGCGGCAGTATCCGGCCGACGATTATTTTGAAAATAGGCTTGTGCGTCGCCGCGGGAATAAAGTTCTGGAATAATCGGAATATCGTCCAAAACAAGGTTCGCAAAACCTTTATTTATTATTGAAATAGTTTGCTCTGGCACGTCATCGTTTTGATTAATTTCACAATAAATACCATCGCACATGCTGTGTAATATATATAGTTTTTGACCGGGGAGTATTTTTTCAACGACATACTGTAGCATGGCGACAGAAGCATTTTCATATGCCCTGCGAGAAGATTCAAAGAAAAAGGGGAGTGTGCCGATAGTGGTGTCTTCGGTAATTGCTTCATTCAGAGATGCAAAGATATTGTTTTTGACGGTAAGGTATTCATGTCCGCGGTGGGGTGGAACGAGATTATTAAAAACCTTCTGTATTGTTT
Source organism: uncultured bacterium (assembly GCA_964485475.1). GTDB lineage: Bacteria > Fidelibacterota > UBA2242 > UBA2242 > UBA2242 > B118-G9. The sequence goes on along the minus strand of CAZAKB010000008.1, from coordinate 12,832 downwards.
GCCCGGCGGGGACAGAGATGGATTTTTTTTGATCGATAGTAATTTTTATCTTTTTCATGGAGTCTAACTTATACAAAACGCAGGTAAAAATAAAGTTTGGTTTTTGTATCATAAATATTAATTTTGTTTTGTGCCGATAAATAATTTCATCTACCGTTATAAAAATATTTAATCACCAGGAGAAGCATTTATGTCAACAATTGTGTCCGAGTTTCCCGTATATTCAGATGATTTCAAATCACGCCGAATTCAAAACTGGTTAATTATTGGTTTTTTGTACTCTTTCTTTTATATGTCTCGATATAATTTTTCAGCAATTGCGCCAACATTAGAATCGGTTTTTGGTTGGACAAAAAGTAATCTTGGAATTTTCGAGACCCTGATGCCACTTGTATATGGTTTATCGGTAGTAATAAATGGGCCAATCGCAGATAAAATTGGTGGCCGAAAAGCATTCCTTATTGGCGCTGCCGGAGTTATTATCATGAATGGCCTTTTTGGTCTTTCATATATTTTTGTTCATGCACCAGCCGTCTGGGCTGGTCATGAATTGGTTCAAGAGTCTATCTTGAATTATGGTATTAGTAAGACCGGATTGCTCTGGCTACTGGCGGCGACTTGGTCTTTAAATGGTTATTTTCAGTCGTTTGGTGCGCTTTCAATTGTTAAAATAAATGCACAATGGTTTCATATCAGAGAGCGAGGAACCTTTTCGGCAATTTTTGGTGTTTTAATTAGGTTTGGCTTAATCCTGGCATTTTCCGGAACCCCATTGATAGTAAAATATATGGCCTGGTATTGGGCGTTCTGGGTTCCGGCGATTGTTATCGTTGGGCTTTTTGTTTTAGTGTTATTTTTTGTCAAGGACACACCGGAGGAGGCCGGCTATCTGGAGTTCGATTCTGGAGATGGATCAGGAAAAATCATTGAGAAGGTTCGCCTGCGGGATGTTTTGAGAAAGGTTTTTAGTAGTAAGGTCATGTGGATGATTGCGGTTGGCTCCATGATGATTGGCTTTGTCCGGCGAAGCGTCGTTGATGCCTGGTGGCCGGTTTATTACAAAGAAATGCACAATGTTCTTGGGACCGATATCCCTTACCAAATTACGGCGTGGGGAATTGCGCTATTCGGAATTCTTGGCGGTTTTGCATTCGGAATATCATCAGATCGAATTTATCGTGGGCGTCGCGCCCCTGTAATCGTTTTTGGTTTTATTGGAATGACTGTAATGTTGATCTTGTTTTATTTTGCTGACGCTCTCCACCTTGGGGCATATGCACCGGCAATTATGCTGCCCATATTATCGTTTTTTGTGAACGGATCACACGGGATGATAGCCGGTGCCGCCACAATGGACTTTGGTGGCAGGAAAGCGGCCGGAACAGCCGTGGGCCTAATTGACGGCATGCAATATCTGGCCGGATCAATTGTCGGCATGGTGGTTGGATACATTACGACTAATTTTGGATGGCAGGTTTGGAAACTTTGGCCCGTTCCCTTTGCAATAATTGGAGCGATTGTAATGTCCCGCCTATGGAATGTTGTACCCACAAGTAAATCGATAAAAACAAAAAAGGAGTAAGGTATGAGTCGTGATATATTTGAAATTATCATTCTAAATGGTCGCCCCGCCTCGGGAAAATCCGAGGTGATCGATTATTTAAAAAAGACACCACTGGATGAACGCAAAGAGCGTTTTCACATTGGTAAAATGGACGAGATCGATGATTTTCCGATGTTGTGGAAATGGTTTGAACAAGATGCGATTCTTGAAAAAATTATGAAAAAACCCAGAATGCAATCCACCAAAGACGGATTGTTCCTGCATGAATATCAATGGCACCTGTTGATCGAAAGAATCTCTATGGATTATAGCAAGCGCCTCCGGGACATTAAAGACTATCACCAGAAGTACACTTCCCTAATCGAATTTTCACGGGGAACCGAGCATGGTGGGTATATTGATGCATATCCGCACTTGTCTGGCGATATTCTAAAAAAAGCCGCGATTTTTTATATTGACGTTTCCTTTAAAGAATCGCTGAGAAAAAATAAAAAACGTTTTAATCCCGATCGTCCGGATAGTATTCTGGAACACGGATTACCGGACTGGAAACTGGAACGTCTTTATGGCGAAGTTGACTGGGAGCAATTTAAGGGAGGAGATCCTGAAATTATTAATGTAGAGGGCCATAAAGTTCCTTACGTTGTGTTGGAAAACGAGGCGGATATTACCACTGCCCGAGATGAAAATCTGGGGAAAGCACTGGAAGGGTTGTTTGGTAAACTGTGGGATATTAGGAATAAATAGATATTTGGTCGATTTAATAAAAAAGCCCCGATTGGGGCTTTTTTTATGCTTCCTGAATAAATGCCTGAACTTTTTTCTTTAAGATATTGCGGGTAATCCGAAATGCTGTCAGCTTGCGCTCATCGCCTCCCAGTACCCGGATCGGATCATCGATGTACCAATTAATGCGTTGGTGCTCGCCGGGGAATTCCGGGCAACTAAGGGCCGCAACTTCACATAGTGGAATAACAAAATCAAAGACTGTATTTTCATATTCACTGACATGCTGGCTATGATGACCATCCATTGAAATACCGATCTCGCCCATTACCTGTTTTGTCAGGTGGTGAACCCCAGCTGGTGTTATGCCGGCGCTAAAAACCTCAAACTTGTCCGAACCCAGCGATTTCAGCAGGGCTTCGGCCATTTGGCTTCGGACAGAATTTCCGGTACAAATGAATAAAACCCGTTTTTTCCCATCGGTGGGTTTGCCAATTTCAATTGCGTCATCGACCGGTTCGGGTTCTGTCTGCTTTATCTTGCCAGTTTCATTTTTAAATAAATCGCTTAAACTACCCATTCATTTATCCTTTCAAGGGTGAAATATACGTCTTTTATTTGTTTCTATACAAACTGATTATTCATTAAACCGGTTTTGTTGACAGAAAATGCATTGTATATTTGACAATGATCACACCGGACCAGATAAAAAACATTGTAAGCACCAATAAACTATCTGCCGGTGGAATCTCCAAACCGCTGCTGAGTGTAAAATATATACAGCAATTTGAAAAATGGCTGATCAAAAACTATCATGCAGACATGGAGTGGATGAGGCGGACAAAAGATGATCGCATTGATATTAGAAATAAATTTCCTTGGGTCAAATCGGTGTTTGTGGTGCTGGACAATTACTTCAATGATCCGATATCGTTAAAAAGTGGTTTGAAAATATCACGATATGCGCTGGGGCAGGATTATCACAAAGTTATTGAAGAGAAGATGGGTTCTGTTTTATCGGGGATCAAAGATAAAGACAGTACTATCAACGGAAAAATATATGTGGACACCGGCCCGATTATGGAAAAAGCGTATGCCGAGCAAGCGGGTCTGGGTTGGATTGGTAAAAACGGAGTGTTTATCGGTAAGGGAATCGGTTCGTACTGTTTTATCGGAATATTACTGTTATCTGTTGATATTCAACCGGCCGATACGACCGCGAATCGATGTGGTGCGTGCACGCTTTGTATCGATCAATGTCCAGCCGGGGCAATTGTCGAACCCGGACTGATAGATTCCAACCGGTGTATTGCGTACCTGACGATTGAAAAAAAAGATAATTTCTCCGATGCAGAAAGGGCATGCTTAGATAAATGGGTGTATGGATGTGATGTCTGCCAGGAAGTCTGTCCGTGGAATCGAAAATGGTTAAAAACAACACCCGACTCCCGGTATTTGGACCGAAAAGACCAAATCCAAAACTATATTGATTCGGGCAATGCGGGGAATATAGATAAATTCACATCGGTTTTTAAGAATACGGTAATTGAACGTTTAAAATTTAAAAGAATGCAGCGGAATATGAATGCCGCTTTACAATAGATGAAAAAATGCATAGATTTTAAAAAAGAGGCAGGGTAAATATGAATGAAATAGAGAATAATACGGTAATAGCAGTTGATGCAATGGGAGGTGATTATGCCCCATATGAGATCGTCAAAGGTGCAGCGACTGCAACAATAGAATCGCCCGGAAAAATTATTTTGGTTGGAGATGAAGCCCAAATCGAATCTATATTGAGCAAAGAGCCCAACAATTCAGCCCAGATCGAAATAGTTCATACGAAAGAAGTAATTACTTCGGAAGATATACCACGCGAAGCCATCCGGCGAAAACCAAATGCATCTATGATAATTGCCGCAAAACTCTGTGCCGAGGGACGTGCGCAGGGAGTTGTGTCTGCGGGAAATACGGGCGCTTATGTTCTTGCATCGTCGCTTAATATTCCAAGGATTGTCGGGGTACGTAAGACCGCCATTGCAACGGTATATCCAACCAGAAATGCCCAGAAGCGCCAGGATCACTTCGCCTTGCTTCTGGATGTTGGTGCAAACATCCACTGTTCGGTGGAAGACATGGTCCAGTTTGCTTTGATGGGCAAAATATATGCTTCTGATATAAAAGGAATTCAAGATCCTACAGTGTCGCTGTTAAACATTGGTAAAGAATCCTACAAGGGCGGTGAGTTGTTGACAAGTGTTTATAAAATTCTGGATGAATTGCCAGAAGTAAATTTTATCGGTAATATCGAGGGCAATGAAGTCATGCACGGGCTTTCCGATGTAGTTGTCACAGAGGGCTATGTCGGCAATATCGTGACAAAAACAATGGAAGGTATAGCGGAAATGGCCTCGCATCTGGGTCGCTATGCGTTTAAACACCGGTTTATCTGGCGATTGGGCCTAATTGCGCTATCCAGCGGGATAAAGCAGTTGAAAAGCTCTACTGATTATTCGGAATATGGCGGTGCGCCGCTACTCGGCTTTAAAGAAATTGTAATAAAAGCTCACGGGAGATCAAGGGCCAAGGCAATTACCAATGCGATCAAACTGGCGGCAAAATCTCACCGTGATGATGTCTGCGGTCGCATTGCTAAAGAAATCGCTGCATTCGAATCCAAAAACTACTCAGGAAAAATCGAGAATACGCTTCTCTAATAACGATTATATATCGGTTAAATGCTTTCCGTAATGTTAATTCCAAGGGCTTTAAGTTTCCGGGATAAATTGGGTTGAAGTACGCCAATTTCATTTGCCAGACGACTGATGTTCCAACCACTTTGTTTTAATTTCTCGGAAAAATAATAGGTTTCAAACGCCCGCTTTGCAGCTCCGTAAGAATCTTTTTGAAGAATAGTTTTGAGGACGTTTTGTCCGGCAGATCGCTGAAGGGCCAGGTTTTGCCGAACATCGTTTTCGTCAATCTTGTCAGTATCTGACAAAATATACAGTCGCTCAACAAGGTTTTTCAGTTCGCGGATATTTCCCGGGAAATGATAATGTTTTAATATATCCAAAGCGGGTTCTGTAAAATATTTTCTGGTAGCTGTGAGTTCGTTGGAATAGGTTTGCAGATAGTGGTCGAGCAGTACCGGTAAATCGCCGGATCTTTCCCGGAGAGGTGGTAAATAAAAAGGCACAACATTTAACCGGTAATATAGGTCCTCGCGAAAACGTCCGTTTTTAATCATTTCTTCAATATTTCGATTGGTGGCAGCAAGAACCCGAACATCGATATCAATGGTCCGGTTACCTCCGACACGTTCAAATTTTCCCTCTTCCAGAACCCGTAGAATTTTGGACTGAGCATCGATATTCATGTCACCTATTTCGTCCAAAAAGATCGTTCCATGATTTGCGCTTTCCAGTTTTCCGGGTTTTTGCCTGTCCGCGCCGGTAAAAGCACCTTTTTCATACCCGAACAATTCGCTTTCGACAAGCTCTCTGGGAATCGCAGCACTGTTAAACGTGATAAACGGATTTTCTGACCGGAGGCTCATTTTATGAATGGCATAGGCGACTAGCTCTTTACCTGTGCCGCTTTCCCCGGTGATCAGGACTTTTGCGTCGGTTTTGGCAACCCGGCGGATCATTTCCCGAATAGTATTGATTTGTGGCGAGTGACCAATAATACGATAACGAAAATCGATTTTCTCATCGACAATAATACATTTTTGATATAATCTCCTTTTTTCAGCGATGTTTTGTACCACAATCAGGACTTTTGGAAGTGACAGTGGCTTTTCCATGAAGTCGTGGGCGCCCATTTTGACGGCGCTGACGGCTGTGTTAATATCACTATCTCCTGAAATCATTAGCACGTCTACAGATGGCCAATCCTTCTTTATCTGCTTTAATACATCGATTCCGCCGATTTTTGGCAATTTTACATCCAGAAATACAAGATCAACAAGTGATTCACCCAGTCGCAGCAAGCCTTCTTCGCCCGTTTCGGCCAGACTTACCATGTGGCCCTCGTCGGTTAATATTCCGGAAAGAACCTGCCGAATGTTTTTTTCATCATCAATAATCAATATATGCATTGTTCATCTTTCATTTTCTATAATTGGTAATGTGATGGTGAACGTTGTCCTGTGTCCTTCCACACTACTAAGCATTATGTTCCCGTGGTGATTTTCAATAATACGCTTTACAATTGGAAGACCGAGCCCTGTGCCCTTTCGTCGTGTTGTAAAGTATGGTTCAAATATTTTCTCAATATATTTTGAAGGAATTCCGGGACCATTATCTTTGATCTCAAGAACGATAGTGTCTCCATCGATTCTTAGGTTAATAAATATATGAAAATCGTCGCGATCTGAGGATTGAATGGCGTTTTGAATTAGATTTACGATAGCCTGTTTCATTTGAATTTTATCAGCGTAAATAAGGGGCAGATTGGTTTCAATATTTAATGCAATATTGTGATCGGATCGATAGGCGCCGACGATTTCTTCAAGTTGAACGTCGAATCTATAAAATTCAGGCCTGGCCTTCGGCAGTGACGCAAATCCCCGGAAGCGCTCGACCAGTGTCTGGAGATTATTAACTTCTTCTTTGATGATACCGAGACTTTCGTGTAAAAGACGGGTATTAATCTCGGTGTTTGAACCCGCTTTCATTTCCAGTCGCTCGACGCTCAATTTGATCGGCGTCAGGGGGTTTTTGATCTCATGGGCCATGACCCGGGCAATTTCCTTCCAGACCAACTGCTTTTCGGCCTCAATTGCAATCCGGCGCTGGCGGTCCACTTCACGCACCATTGAATTGAAGGATAAAATCAGATCATTTATCGGCGAAAAGCGGTTTTCCATTATCTGAATGTTTTTTTCACCCGACATCAGCGCCTGAGTGCCCGCCTGCAGGCGCCGTAGTGGACGAGTGATCAGGCTAATTGACAATACAAAAACAATTAATACAGACAACAGGATAAAGATAAAAATATAGCGTGAGTAGGCATTGATTTGTTGCCGATATATATCGACGGACAGGTCAATTGCTTTCTGCCCAAGCATTAGCGATTCGACATCACGGTTGAATTTTTGGGATTGATTCGTCGGTATTGAACCGGAAAAATCGGCGTAGAGTGATTCGATGTTTGCCAGTATGTTCTGTTCGGAAAGACGCTGCAGGAATTCGTCATTGCTGCGGATAAAAAATGTGCGCGTGAACATTACTGAAATAAACAGCAGGATGATAAAAATGATGAAGATTTGCAGACGAAAAGATGGGATTAATTTTTTCATAGAGGTCGTTAGTGATAAAATATTGACAGATTAAAAGATTCGGTGTTTACAATGGGCTTTTTGTTGTTCCAATACAGCATAAGATCAAGGTTAGACTTTTGGCTGATAAAGGTAATCGGATCTAAATACGCCGTCAATCGGATAAAATAGTTCTTTCCTTTTTCCAGATCACCGGCCCTCAACAAATAAATATTGTTCAAGGTGCTGAAATTTCTATGAACCTGTTGAAGCGTACTGAAAGTATCGCTATTGTCCTTTTCTGAGGAATAGAGCCAGTACTGTTTTTCAAGAGGATTATATCGGAGGGTCTGGTAAAATTGCCTGGTCAGAATGGGTTGTGTTTGGATTCGGTCATAGAGCTCAGCCTGGAACCGAAGGGTAACCACCTGCCCGGACATGAGGATTTTATCCAGTTCTTCGGTATAACAGTTTTCGAGATGCATGGATAGTACCAGTGTGTTTTCGATAATACTTATTCGGACATCGTTGAAAACAGGCTCAATGCCGTCAATGAATGGAAAAAATAGCGAGCCGATGGAAATTATTGTAGCGATGAGCCGATCTGTAATTGTTCCAAACATAATGTTGCTACAAGATACATTAAACCGGAAATTAATCCAATTATTTTACGTGAATCCGGTGAGTTTTGTACGCTAGTGAACATGCCCTCTCCGGGCGGAAAGAGCATGTTGTGTGGGTTTGTGAGAATACGATTGTGAGATTTATATAAACTCCCCTTTAATTTGAACTTTGCCCTGATCTGTATTATTTCAAGATGATCGCTGGTCCGAACGACACAGTATAGCCACCGATGGACGAATTGGGCGAATCGATTACGCTTTTTTCACCATTCATAGACGTCGCCTTCCATCCGCTTGATTGGGGTATTCCATAAAAGTAACCGAGTTTTACCTGGATGCCAACATCCCCTAATACAGGAATCATGAGAGAAACATTTGGCTGAATTAGAAGATACTTTTTTTCGACGCTCAGATAATTCTGTTCGTTATTTGACAACTGAATTCCTATATCACCCCACGAATCCAGGGGTTCGGTCTGGTAAAAATCCAGCCCGCTGGTCAATCGGCCGGCCAGCACACCGGCGGATAACAGAACGTGATTAAAAATTGTAATTTGTCTGTCCAGCGTCAGGCCCCAGTAATTAATACTGTGAACCATATTGCGGGTAAAATCTTTGCTGTTATAAGTAATCGGTTTTTGACGGTTCCACTTGTTGTTGGCCCAAAATATTCCCCAGTTTATTGAACCGTCCTGATCGCCCGGTCTTAAGTGAAAACCATTCATGTTTAATCCGGAATAATTTTTATCGTTCACCTGTTTTCCCTCAAGAAGTGATGAATAACCCAGTTGTGAGCTCAGAAAATCATCATATAATTCCATGTTATCCGGGGCATAGAAAATAAAATCCCAGGCCAGTATTCCGTCTTGGTTATTTTCTACTAAGTGGTATTTCTTTTTGGTCGGAAAATTTAATTCCTTTGTGAAATCCGGTTCATCTAATTCCACATATTTTTGTTCTGGAGCGGCGTCCAATGTTATGTTTGTTTTCATGATTTTTTCATCTCGAAACAGGATTACGGTAACGATATCCCCGGGACGATAATTTTCCACAATGCGAATAAAATGATCGTTATACCGGATTTTATCATTACCAAAGCGGGTGATTATATCGCCTTCTTGAAGACCAGCCAGATCGGCCGGCCCATCAGCATCGATTTCATTGATATAGGCGCCATATGTGTTGGGATAGTGCAGGTCCGCAGCTTTTTCAAAATCCAGATCGCGACTAAAAACGATTCCCAAATACGGCTTGCCACTTTTTTCAGTTTCAATTAATAAAGTATCGACAGAGATCGTATCGGGATTTATTCCCGACAAGAGTTCTTCTTGTAATGCCTTTCCAGTATCGTTTGTCAGAACCTTTGGTTGTGCAGAGAGCACCCGGGCGACAAACAGAAACCAGGCAAGAATCAGCAGGAATATGAAATTGGTTGATACACGGTTTATTTTATAATTGGTGCTGTTCATGATATTTCCTTTCATCTCTATATAATTACGTTAAAATCCAAACCAGGGTGAAATGCTTATTGTAAATCCGTTCAGAGAGGTTTTATTTCCTGGTCCGGCAATATCATGCTGGTTGTCGTTCAGAATCTGTTGCCAGCCATTCTTTGAATAACTGAGCATATAGCCGGCCTCAAGTTTTAGCCAGAATACCGGCAATACCCGATACATTAACGATATGCGGGGTTGTAAGAGAACGTAGCCCTTTTTTAATTGCAAATAATCATTGTATGAACCGATGGTGTCAGAATCCATTTGGTTCCAGTCAACGGTGGTTTCAGTCTGGTCAATTTCGAACCGAGTGCCACCGCCACCAATCATTAATCCGGCTGAAGCGATCCATTTATCTGATAATCGACAACGCTTATCCAAACTGACCCCCCCCATTCCAGAATTATATTTTAAATTCCGTCTAACCGGAATTGACGAGTCAATAGTATAATTAACGCTCTGTTTCTGGCCGGTCCAGACACCATAACCACCAATAAAATACCCGTTTCCGACCAGGCCCTGCAAATCAAACCCATGATAAAGATTGTTGATTTCGGACAGATTATCGAATCCAAGGCTTCCAAACAAGTCATTGAAACCCGCTTGATTGGCATTAACAAACATTGGTTTATACGCCGCGCCCCCCAAGCCCCGGCTTTTTTTATGGGGCGTACTTATCAACAGATGATCATTGTTCCAGGTTGATTCTTTTTTAAAAACCGGTAGTTTTTTGGTAAATGTTTCGCCGTGGCGATAGTATTCAATGGTTATCGTATCACCAATGTCTTTGGCTTCGACAATGTCTTCAAAATTTGATCGATTTAGGATAGTTGCCCCGTCAATAGTAATAACAATATCTTCTCTCTGAAGGATCGGATGTTTATTCCAGCCGCGACTACCACTGATAATAACCCCGGTATTTCCGGAATAATTTAATTCGTAGGCGTCTTTGAAGGAGATATTATCAAAATAGTAACCCAAATCCGATTGATTCGTGATAGATGTTTCGCTTGTATAAACAGACAGTTTTTTAAACCAGCTTTCCAACTCCTTGGCCGCTTGTTTATATTGGTCTTCCATACCGGGTGTTTCCCGGCCATCCGTATCGAAACGCTTTTCTGCAAACACGGGCCTGAACAAGGAAAGCGTAATTAACGGAATTATCAGATAGTGAATGATTTTTTTAATTATATTCAATGTCATTTTGCAAACTCCTTTTTTAAATCCGTTTATACTAATGACAAAATCGGTGCCAACAAACAACGATTTTCGATTTATCGACGAGAGGTAATATTTAATTACAACAATCGCATGATGAGTCAATATCAATTATACATACCAGGCATATCATTATGATATGACCCGGTATTGCCCATATTGCTGAATTTCTTTTTGTAACTCACTTAAAAAACCGATATATTCAGATAACGAAAAGAAAAAGGATGCAGAAATGTCAATGTTTTCACTTGTGAAAAGTGCGGCCGTATTGGGAATTGATGCCTATGTGGTAAACGTTGAATGTAACCTGGGCAACTCACAGGTACCCCGATTTATAACGGTGGGACTTCCAGAAGGTGCCGTAAAAGAGAGTAAAGAGCGGGTTATGTCGGCAATTAAGAACACAGGATTTTTTATACCGAATAATAAAATTGTCATTAACTTGGCACCGGCGGATATTCGAAAAGAAGGCAGTGCGTTTGATTTACCGATATCGATTGGCATTCTCAGTGCCGCGGGTCGGGTCTCAACCAAGCTTCTGGATGAATATGTAATTCTCGGAGAACTGTCGCTGGACGGAACTCTTCGTGGAATCAGGGGCGCTCTTCCGATCGCGGTTTCTATTCAGGAGAACACATCTGTAAAGGGGCTGATTTTGCCAGAGGAGAATGCGCGGGAAGCTGCAATTGCCGGCGGGTTAGAAGTTGTCGGCGTAAAATCATTGCTGGAGGCCATTGATTTTCTGAATGGAAATTTCCATCCTGAAACCATTCATATAAATGTGTCCGAATTGTTTGAAGAACACCGGCAATATGAACAGGATTTTTGCGATGTCAAGGGCCAAGAACATGCGAAACGTGCCCTGGAAGTGGCTGCGGCCGGTGCTCACAATATCATTATGATTGGCCCGCCCGGATCTGGAAAAACGATGTTGGCAAAACGATTTCCATCGATACTTCCGAATTTGACTCTCAATGAAGCACTTGAAACGACCAAAATTCACTCTGTTGCCGGATTGATTCCGATTGGCGCAGGAATCGTCGCCACCCGGCCGTTTAGATCGCCCCATCATACAATTTCTGATGCAGCGCTAGTTGGAGGAGGTAAGATCCCTCGCCCCGGCGAAGTCAGTTTGAGCCACCACGGAGTACTGTTTTTAGACGAACTGCCGGAATTTAAAAAGAATGTTTTAGAAGTGCTTCGCCAGCCCATGGAGAATAACACTGTAACTATCAGCCGGGCCCAGATGTCGCTGTCATATCCGGCGAACTTTATATTGGTTGGCGCCATGAATCCCTGTCCCTGCGGTTACAGTACTGATCCGAACAATGATTGTACCTGTTCGGCGATGCAAATCCAAAAATACATGTCGAGGATATCTGGTCCATTGCTGGACAGAATTGATATACATATTGAGGTTCCTGCGGTAAAAATATCGGAATTGTCAGCAAAGAGCTCCGGAGAGCAGTCTGTAAATATTCGCAGCAGAGTACAGATGGCACGGAAACGTCAAACCGAGCGATTTTTACAATATAATGGCATTTATGCGAATGCGGACATGGATACAAAAATGATTCATCGCTTTTGCAGGATAGATAAAACCGGCCAGACCCTTCTGCATAATGCCATTACGAAACTGGGGCTCAGTGCCCGGGCATACGACCGAATCCTGAAAGTATCCCGAACAATTGCCGATTTGTCCGATGCAGTTGAAATTTTACCGGAGCATCTTGCAGAGGCGATTCAGTATAGAAGTCTGGATCGTCAACTTTGGATGTAATTTAACCTGCTTTTGTATCGAGAATAGGCGACCTGATTCCGTCTACGTTTTAAAACATCCGTTGGATTCTGTTGTTTTCGGCATTAAATTGACGACCGCTTTTGGGGTCAATTATGATATTAGAAACTTTTAATCTGAGTAAGCGTTTTGGAAACCGCTGGGC
>CAZAKB010000007.1:0-46261 GCA_964485475.1 uncultured bacterium | reverse complement strand
ATGGTGAAAGTGCATTGACTGTTCAAAGCGGCAAAGGCGGTAAGAAACGCCTGGTGAAATTCGGCAAGAAAACCAAGGCTCATCTGAAGAAATATCTTTCTGAACGCCATTCCAAAAGCGAATACCTGTTCTATTCTTCACGGGGTGATAAACTTGAGCGCTCAGCGATCCAGAAACTTTTCAAGAATTGGGCAAAGAAAGCCGGGCTTTCAGATACCTATTCCATTCACAGTCTGAGACATACCCATGCAACACGGCTTTATAAAGCATCCGGTAATAACCTGCGGATGGTCCAGAAGCAGTTGGGACACGCCAACATTCAGACGACAACTGTGTATAGTGATGTCGCTGATGAAGATGTTGAGAATGCATTGGATAATATGGAAGAGTCTTAGGACTCTTCTTTTACGATAGATTGTTCAAATTACTGGATACATTTCATATCAATAAATAGCCCTTTTGGATACATATCTCAAAAAACTGGATATATAAGAGCCCTTATGTATCCAATATTCCCTCAGTAAGGATCAGTATGGATGAACATGGCCGGGTCTTTGATAACATATTCATCGAGCGGTTATGAAGAACAGTCAAATACGAGGAGATTTATCTTCATGATTATCAGGATGGTATCAAAGCCAACTTTGCATTGGAAAAATATTTCAGATTCTATAATGAGGAGCGATCCCACAGTTCGCTTGATTATAGAACACCTTGTGAAGTATATTATTCTCAAGTAAGTCCAGAAAAAGATCTATTAATGAATCCAATTTTACAAAATATTTAAATGAATAATTCCACCTTAAAGTCACTCAAATACTGTCCAAACAATGGGGTACACTTAAAATTACCGACGTAATAACATAACACGAATAAGAAGAAGGAATAAATCATTTTAAAAAGCATAGGAAAGATAAAGTTTTTTAGATACTGACGGGATACAATTAAAAATCCTGACTGAGAGCAAAGAATCCCAAGTCTTGTATATATCGTCGTAAAATGCAGATGGAATCTTGTCAGCATCTGCTTAGAAACAATATGATTTGTCGTCAATAAATGAAAATTGGTATACGTCGTGTACGGATTTAGTAATTTTGTTTATTTTGAAATAATTAATCCAATATTCAAGAATATATTGTAGTAATTAAACTCCCTTTACAAACTATCTCTTGTTTTGTTTGCCCTTTTATTATTAATATTAGTTCTGAGTTTTTCTGACGGAAGATGAATAGAATATGAAAATTGTATTTGGAACAGATGGTTGGAGAGCGAAAATCGCCACGGAGTTCACATTTAGAAATGTGGCTACAGTTGCTCAGGCCTATGTTGAATACTTGAAAAACAATGAATATGCAGATAAGGGTATTGCAGTTGCCTGGGACACGCGGTTTCTATCCCCGGAATTTGCACGACTGTTTGCTGAAATCGTTGCCAGTAATGGCATTACGGTGTTGTTAAGTGAAACCTTTACAGCAACGCCGGTTCTGTCGTTCACAGTTAAAGATAGAAATCTGGCTGGTGGTGTAATGATCACAGCCAGTCATAATCCCCATACAGATAATGGCATAAAATTCAAAGACCATTACGGCGGACCGGTGATGGATACAGTGACACGATTGGTTGAGTCGCAACTGTTTAAAACCGACGTGAAAAACGATCCGATTATTTCCGGTAAATATTTATCTGTCGATAATTTTGAAGAAAACTATATCCAACAGATAAAATCCTATTTGAATACCAAACACTTTAGTGATCTCAATAAAATGGTTGTTTATGACAGTATGTATGGTGCAGGACAACGAATCTGGAAGACGATAGCCTCAGAATTAAGCGTATCGTTTATTACTATCCACGATGAAATAAATCCGCAATTTGGTGGTCGCAGCCCAGAACCGATTCTAAACAATCTGCCGGAACTGCAGCAGGAGACAATCCATCAAAATGCCATCATTGGGATTGCTACCGATGGTGATGCCGATCGATTTGGGATTATTGATGAAAAAGGTCAATTCGTTGAGCTTCATGATCTGATTGTTCTATTGTTTGAATATCTTGTGAACACCCGTGGTTGGAGCGGTTCGATAATACGTTCATCATCAATGGCGAATACCATCGATAAATCCGCCATCCAGCATAATCGAACCGCTGAAGAGGTTCCTGTCGGGTTTAAGCATATTTGTGAAAAAATGATCACCGCCGATGTTTTGATTGGCGGTGAGGAGAGCGGTGGTATCGGGTATAAAAATCACATCCCCGAGCGTGATGGAATCCTGAGTTCATTCCTGGTGCTTGAAATGCTGGCGTCGACGAAAAAACCAATTTCCGAAATGGTGAATGATTTACGCAAACGGTTTGGGCCATTTCATTATAACCGGATTGATGAATATTGCGCACTTAATATTTTAGAGCGAAACATGAAAAAGCTGCAAAGCAATCCGCCGCATGAGATTAATGGCCATACAGTGACTAATGTTATTATTAATGATGGTGTTAAACTACATTTCGGCAATGATACATGGATGCTTATGCGTGTCTCCCAAACGGAATCGCTTGGACGGGTTTATGTTGGGTCTGACGATTCAGGAACGGTCGATAAATTGTTAAAAAGTGGTGTCCAATTACTAACTTCAGAATAATATGGAGAATTGACATTTGAAAAATAGTTTTGAAAAATACGGACAATTCAGTGATGATAATCTGGAATTTATCATCAATCGCCCTGATACTCCGGTTCCTTGGGTAAACTATATTTCCAACGGCGACTATAGTGGATTGGTATCGAACAGTGGCGGCGGTTACAGTTTTTATAAAAATCCTAAAGATAATCGTATAACCCGTTGGCGCTATAACGGTTTGCCGGCAGACCGTCCGGGGCGCTATCTGCTCTTACGTGATAAAGATAGTGGCGAATATTGGTCGGCGACTTGGCAGCCGGTTCCTGATAAATGTGATTCTTATGAATGCCGACACGGTCTTTATTATTCGAAAATAACAACGATTTATCGGGGAATTCGCACATCAGTACTGTTTTTTGTGCCCGAAAATGACGATCTGGAAATCTGGCATTATACAATTAAAAACGAATCAGAAAAAAAAATAGAACTTGATCTGTTTACGTTTCAGGAATTGTGTCTGGGACATGCGTTGGTGGATTTGATCAACCAACCCAATGATCAGCATTTTAATGAAGTGACATTTCACCCGGAACAACAGATATTGACAGCCACCAAGCGTTATTGGGTCAAGTACAATCAGGCCACTGTTAAACAGGCAAATGAGGACTGGGACAAACTCGTTTATTTTGCCTCCTCTTTTCCGGTCAAATCCTGGGATGGCAGCAAGCGTGGATTCATTGGAAAATGGCGCTCTGAATCAAACCCGATTGCTGTTGAAAACGGCCTGTGTTCCAACTCAAATATTACGTCTGGCGATGCGATAGCGGCCCTGCATTCGTCAATCGAACTTGAACCCGGAGAGCAGAAGGAATTCAGCATTTTCATGGGCATCGTTCAAAAAGATAAAGGATACAATGCTGTAATACCGGTTGTTGAAAAATATCGTGATTTAAAAAATGTTGAGGAATCATTTCAGCGGATAAAATCTAACTGGAGAAACTACTTGTCATCGGTGCATGTTCAGACACCGGATCCATCGATGAACCGGATGTTGAATGTCTGGAACCAGTATCAAACATCGGTAACATTTCGATTTTCGCGGGACGCCTCCTATCATCATGGCGGGTTGCTTTTTGGTCGTGGTTATCGGGATTCCTGCCAGGACATTATGGGACCGGTGATGGCCAAACCGGAATGGGTCAAAGCCCGTATTCTGGAGATGTGTCAATATCAGTTCAAAGCAGGTAAAACCTATCATTGCTATTATCCTGGAACTGGCGGCGGTGAACAGACTGGTCATTCGGATACACCATTGTGGCTGCCACTTGCGATTATGACTTACCTGAAAGAAACCGGTGATGTTTCTTTTATCAAAGTGAAAGTGCCTTATGCGGACGCTCCGGAAGAAGACATTCTCCACCATCTCTATGCAGCCATTGATTATACTCTGGCTAATTTGACGCCGAGAAAGCTGGCAAAATTTGGGCCCGGTGACTGGAATGATACGCTCGATTATATGGGTCGTGGCGGCAAGGGTGAAAGCGTCTGGGTTTCCATGTTTTTAGCCTATATTCTAAAAGATACCGTCGATTTGTGCCGGTATATTGGCCATCTGGAAAAAACTGATTTCTATATAAAGAAATACAATGAGGTTAAAACCGCGATTAATACCCATTGCTGGGATGGTAATTGGTATATCCGTGGGACGAATGACCAGGGTGAAATTGTCGGTTCCGATCAGAATGATGAAGGAAAGATATTCCTAAACACTCAATCATGGGCGGTCATCAGCGGTGTCGCTGACGGTGAACGGGCCAGCCTCTGTATGCAGTCCGTCCGTGAGTTAATGGATACACCTAAAGGACCGAAAATTCTGCACCCGGCATATACGAAAGTCGACAATAATATCGGTCTCGCGACCCGTTGTGTTCCCGGTAAAAAGGAAAACGGGGCGGTGTTTAATCATCCGGTCAGCTGGGCCATTCTGGCTGAATGTTTACTGGGGCATGGTGATAGGGCGTTTGAAATTTATCAGAAAGCATTGCCGATGAACCCGGTTGTCGATATTGACCGCTATGAAGTCGAACCCTATGTCTATGCCGAATATGTCACCAGCCCCGATCATTCGACCGAAGGTCAAGCTAGCCACTCGTGGCTGACCGGTTCATCAACATGGATGTTGCGTGACGGTATCGATTATATTCTCGGTGTTCAACCGACTTATTTTGGCCTGAAAATCGATCCCTGCATTCCAAAAGAGTGGACGAGTTACAACATTTCCCGTAAATTTCAGGGAATTATTTACAATATTTTGGTCACGAGTGTAGCGAAGGTAAATAAAGGGAATGTGACAATTACCGTTGAAGGAACCCCGATAGATGGAGATATTATCCGCATTGCCGATCCAAAACTATCAAAACTATTGTCGGAAAAGTCATCGGTTAATGTGACTGTCGAATTGACATAGACATTTGAAATGAACAAACAGAAAAACACACAGTTGCTGGATAAAATCAAGAATGGTTTAATCGTATCCTGTCAGGCAGAGGATCATGAGCCATTGGGAAAGCCGGAGATTCTTGCAGCAATGGCCAAATCAGCAGTGCTTGGCGGCGCTGTGGGAATTCGGGCCTGCTATCCGAAAAATATCCAATTTATTATAAATACAGTGACTGTTCCTGTTATCGGTATTGTCAAAAAGCAATATTTCGATTCGCAAGTGTTTATTACTCCGACCATTGCAGATGCCCTTGCTGTGGCTGAAACTAAACCGGAGATCATTGCGTTGGATGCAACGGACAGAATTCGGCCGAACGGTGAATCCCTGAGCGATATTGTAACAGAACTACGGTTGAAGAGTTCGAGCCTGCTGATGGCGGATATTGCCGTATTCGATGATGCTGGTAAAGCCCTGGATCTGGGATTCGATATTATTGGAACAACACTTTCGGGCTATACTAATGTAAAGAAAACCGTTGAGCCCTATGAACCGGATTTTGAATTGATTGAAAAGTTAGTGAAAGTGTATGGAAGCCAGATACCGATCATTGCCGAAGGGCGTATCTGGACACCGGAACAGGCCCGCAAAGCGCTTGATCTGGGAGTCCATGCCGTTGTGGTTGGATCGGCTATTACCAGGCCGACGCTGATCACCGAGCGATTTGTAAAGTTTATCATAAAAGAATAGATTTATTTTAACAGTAGCATTTTTCGGGTATCAGACTTTGTATCGGTACCTGTTTTTACTTCTATCCGAGAGAAATAAACGCCGCTGGCCAGACCGGAAGCATTGAAATTAATAGCGTAATTGCCGGCTGATTTTAAGTTGTTTTCAAGGATTGTCACTTCCCGGCCATGTAAATCCAGAATTTGCAGTCGAATGTGACTTTTCTGTTGAAGTGAGTATGAAATGTTTGTATTGGCATTGAAGGGGTTCGGGTAGTTGGGTCTCAGAATGAACTCTTTGGGGATATTTGTGGATGTTTCTGTTTTATCATCATTTGACAGTATCACGAGATCAGGGGATTTCTTGCGGTTTATCATGATCATTACGGCGTCCGCAATCAGCCATTCATCATTGACCATGTAATCATTGTTTAGAGATACCACTTTTTGATTACCCGTTTCCAGATACACTGTTTTCAATAGTTGCCAACCCTTGGTTGTATAGTCAGTTTGATCAAGAAAACAGTCGCTGGAATCACCGCTGCCAAAAACAACATAATGGGCGTTTTTGGTGGCTTTGACACTTCTGACATTATATGCAAAAACATCATACCAGGCGCTATGTGGAACGTTGAATGTGTATTCGATATTAGCCGCCAGTGTGTCTTTATTAATCAGAATGTTTGGCTGAAAACCATAACTGCTGGTTTCGTACAATTCCCAGTTTCCGAATGTGGAAATTCCGGCGCCATCTTCATTTACGATAGTTGCTTTTGGGCGCCAGACCTGACCGCTGCGATGGGGCAATAAAGCTCGTTCACTGTAATAACCGTTTAGCAATGTTGTACCGAGTTGGCTGTCGTTTTTCCGTAATCCTTCGTAAAAGAAAAATGCTTCGCCCATAATATTCCGCTCCCGATTGGCAGCAATCATCTGATTGAGTGTTTCCGGAGTTAGAATATATGGTTGACCTCCCGGACCGGAATTGATATTCATCAGAATTCCGGCAAAATAGGTGTGTCGGTTATTGGAAAAATTCCCTATTGATGAATTTAATGTGTACAGGTAATCGGTGTAGTTATAACGATACAATTGCGGGATAATATCATCGCAAATTCCGGTGTTCATCCAGGTATAGGAATCCTGCAGATATTCATTATATGACCATGGATAGACAGAAGGACTGGAAGAGACGTGAATATTCGGATCATAGGCTTTTATTGAATCCCGAACACTTCTGTACCAGTCGGAAAGTTTGTCGGCCCGCCAGCGCATCCAATCGGAATCGTGATAATTACCAGGCGGTTCAGCACCGTCGTGTTCCAATTTGTAAATTGCCACGGTTACGCTGTCGTATCCACCTTCCACCGGCAGGGCCGGAATACGGTCGGAGTATTCGATCCCATCAATATCATAATTGTAACAAACTTCAAGTGTCAGGTCCATAATCAGTTTCTGGACATCTGGGTTGATGGCAGACATCCAGAAAAAACCGTTTTTCCAGACAATTGAGTCATCGGATTCACGTAAGGCCCATTCTGGAAATTTCCGCAGAATGTGGTCCGGCTCATCGCTGTATAAGTCGCCCCAGGATGTTGCAAAACCCATTTCGAACCAGGGCAAAACCTCAATACTAACACGGTGTGCTTCAATAATAACACGTTGCAGGGGATCGCTGACCAAATTCCCGATCGGACCGATTTCCAGACCAAACAGACTATCCATGACAACACTGGGGTACAGGGTATAGTTACCGTCGTAGCTGTTACTGTTCCAGACCACGACGAGAACGGTGTTGATGTTTATAGATGCCAGGTAATCCATAGCTTCGGCAATACTTTCGTCGGAAAAAAGCACATTACTATCGACATTTGTCAGCTTAACTGCCCGGAATTCCTCGATATCACGGGCAATCACAGCAATGGAAACAAGTAATATAAAAAGAAATATTTTGTACGTTAATGGCTTCAATCAGGTTCTCCAAAAAAGTTTGCGTTTTGTGAATTGAGCAACGATGATTGCCAGCAGCCACGTATACAGGACAGCTCTCAGAAAACCGAGCCAGGGTGTCGGATCAACGCTTTTCATTAACCCATCGATCCCGGTTAATGACAAGATTGGCACCAACAGATTATTCATGCCTACATAAGCGATCATCGGATTTTGACCGTTGTCAATTAGAAGTTGCAGATAACGTTGTTTATTAAAATATTCGATAATAATTGTAAAAGCGATCAGCATAAAAATCGCCAGACCGGTAGTGATAAAATAGTAACTTATTGTAGGATGATCTTTTTTAATACCGCCCTCGTAGGGTTCGAATATTAGGCCCAGGATCAGCCAGTACATGCCCCAATAAAAAAGCTTCTGCAGTAACAATTCCGATTCCGTTACCGGCTTGCTGAACAGGTAATAGCCAAATCCAAGTAAAGCGCCGGTCAGAATAACCGTCTGCCAGACCCAGCGACCTTGTAGTCCGATCAATTGGACCACGACCATTCCGAACATTAAAGCGACCATCATAACCATTCGGCTTTGATTCCATTTGTAAACATTCATGTCAATGGTTTTGGAATTTTGCAGCCATTCAAGAATCATATCACCGATAATGGTTCCCGGAATCACAATGAAAAGATATTGCAGGTAATAGAGCGAATATATCCATGGAATGGGTGAAAAATCCCAGATAACCTTGACCCATCCGGTCGCAGATGCCCCAAGCCGTATTGCAATCAGAAACCCAAGAATCCCCAGACGAATTAGCTGTTTTTCCTTAGTGGCGAGCCAGATCAAAGAGCCGAAGAAGTAGACATTTGTCAGAACAATGATAATGATGTCACTCCGGTTCAGGGAAAACCGGTCGCCATTTGGGTATTTTATTGCCAGGGTAAAAAGAACAGCGCCAAGCCAGGCTACAAGTTTTATGCCTACAGAGAAATGCTTATTCCAGGATTTTGGTGGTCTAAGATAAATACCAAATAACATGGCGAAGCCAAGCAAGCCCAGTAACCAGGCAAAGGCTTTCGGATTGCTGTAAATTTGCGGCCAGATGACATGGGGCCGGATATGTTGGAGGAAGATGGCAAAAAAACCGAGTAAAAGGGTTCGCTCGATAATATGAAAAATAGTTTTTCCCAGTGATTCAGTCTTGGTGCGTTTATTCAGTGCCAATGGAATCGCAGCGCCCAAGGCGAACAGAAAGAAGGGAAAAACCATATCAACCCAGGTAAGTCCGGGAAGATTGGGATTGAATATTCGATCCGGTGGCGGCAACTGGGCATGATACATCCAGGCCGGCAGGGTTCGGTAAGGTACGATCCCAGAAAGGACCATGGTTAAAATTGCAAATCCCCGCAAGGCATCTAGGCTCAAGGCCCGCTTCGGATCGATCGAGGTTACCGCTTTAGCAGTCATTAGTAATTCCTATTTTTTTGGTGAAGCGATAATGATGATCTTTTCTTCTGCCGGGTGGTTTTTGAATTCGATTTCAAGCAGTGCGAATATCTGTGATAATTCCACTAGCCCGGAAAGGTTTATGATTTTAGCTGATATAATGGCAAAAAGATCGGGCATCAATGCTCCAGCATCACCAAAACTGGTCAGCTCATTGATGAATTCTGAAATTGTTGACTTAGCTTTGGAAATGATTGACTGAGCGGTGCGACAATCATTGATTTGCAGTTTGATCACGCCTTCACGATCGATCAGACGAACATTGGTCTGTTTAGACTTTCTCAAACCGAATAAACGATTATGTATATGAATTGTGGTAAAAGCGCTTAGGAAATTTGTCTGGCCGGCCAAACTGACCTGATCGATTTCGGTCTTCAGTGACCGGGCGGCGATTTCCATTAATTCATCATCGGATTTTTCCTGGAGTTCCAGATCGCGGGTCCGCATCTCACTGGAGCCTGTAGCAATCGCGATCACCCGTTTATTACGAGTATCGATCTCGATGCTGATTTCAATACTTTCCGGTGTTGCGCCCATCGTCTGAACAGATTCCATGGCTTCTTTGCGAATGGCCACAAGATCGGAATCGCTAGGATTGACGATATTTCTTTCAATGGTGTCCCGGATGATGCCCAAAGCCGCCCCGATAGCGGAAATCACTTCTGTGTTTTCGGCGATTTTATGATCGTATTTCAGGAATTCTGCTGTAAAAGGAACAATTGCCGATGCACCTCCGCCGCCACCGATCAACTGGATCAAATCGGGATCAAGTTTGTATTCCCGGATTAGCTGTTTGATCGTTAGTTCAATTTTTTTTGCGGATAGTGTCAAAATGGTCTTTGCCAGCTCTTTTGTATCTGATGAAAGTCGTTTTCCAAATGATTTAAAGAAACTGTTTATGGCCTTTTGATTAGCTGCGCCGTGTCCGATTGATTTCACATATCCGAGAAAATTAGATGCTTCGGTGGGGGTAACGGTATAATTATCATCTTGTCCGAGTCGGTTGATTTTTAAGTAATCTTCTGGGTCATTTTTAATCGGCTGAATACTTTGATATTCGAGATTGCTGAAATCATCTTCGTCACTAAAAGCGATGTAATTACAATGAGCAATATGTGCGCTGCGCGGTCCGACGTCAATTATGTTTTTTCCGTTCCAGCGAATCATAGAACCGCCGGCGATTCCCAGGGTGCGTACGTCAAGAGTTCTTAAAAACAGTCGGTTACCAGCTATCTGGGCGCTTTTGATTTGAGGTTTTCCATTTTTTATTACTGAAATATCTGTAGATGTTCCCCCAACTTCAATAAAAATACCATCAGTGAGTTTTGCATACATTAGAGCCGCCGCAACACCGGCTGCCGGGCCGGAGAGCATGGTCAGGATCGGTCGCTTGCGCATTTCGTTGATATCCATTATACCACCATCGGAACGCATAATCATTAGAGGTGCTTTGATTCCGCACTTACGAACTGAATCCTCGGTCATGTTTGCGGTTTCCAGCATTTTGGGCATCATGCTGGCATTAATAACCGCTGTTCTGGTACGAATTCGAAGGCCGTAGAGTTTCGATATTCGGCTGGCAGCTGTTGCAAGGTAGCCCATTTTACGGGCAACTCTGGCAACCTGTTCTTCGTTTTCGGGATGATCGACGCCAAAGGCTTCAGAGGCCACAATGACTTCAGCTCCCTGATGAGTCAGTTTTTGAATCGTTGATTTGATTATCGAGTCGCTGAGCGGTTTCGAATTATCCAAGTATTCAAAAAAGCAGGGTAGAAACTTACCAGGAGCCAGTTCAATATTATCAGGATTGCTTTCACGACGGGCGATTCGGCCCTGGAATCCCTGGCCCATTCCGATAATTCCAACCGGCGCAACATCGCCTTCCAGCAATGCATTGGTTGCCTGTGTGGTAGAGTGAGCAATCAAGATGATTTCATCGGATGTTATATTGGTTGATTGAATTAGAAGGTTGAGGGAATCGACAACGCCCTGCGCGACACCGTTTTTCGCGGTATGAGTTGTTGGTACACAGGCTTTTCCAGCGATAGAGTAGTTTGCAATGTTTATAGCGACAGCGTGAGTGAAAGTGCCACCCACATCAATTCCGATTTTAATTTTACGTATCATATTAAATTCGACTTTTTTAATAAAATATAATTGCCGAGAGTATCAATCCCAGGACAGCAATAATCCAGGTGTAGGGGATTGTATTCCAGAGAATCTTCTGAACATCCTGCTGCATTTCGTTTGCCAGCCATACGTTGTGAGTGTTGGTTGGGTCGCTGATACCCTGGATTTGACCGACCGCCATTAATAGTCCCATAATGGCTGCCGGGTTCATGCCGCTGGCTAAAAGAACGGCCGCTAGACCATAGCCCATGCCCCATACATTCAGGGGACCGCGATAAAGTGCAAGCGGTGCTGCCAGTGAAAAGAGCAGAATGTAAGACCAGGCCGACGCAGGAATGATATTGGTCATTAATGGTTGCAGGAGTGTTAATACGGGCCAGCCTTCGGGATGGGTCGCGCTCCAGACCGTGCCCGGGCCAATGATGGCATTTAACAGCATACCGATTCCAAACATCAAAACCACAGCCGGCATTACGACGGAGCCACCCTCAAATATGGATCTGATGAGTGTGTTCAGATGATTTTTCCTGAATGTCGCTGTAAACGCGAAAACCAGTCCACAAATGAACGCAGCGATAAAGTCCATGTTGAACAGTAATATCAGAAAAAGTGGAACCAGTGGTGAAAAATAGGCGGTCCAGCAAATAGTTTTCTGATGTTTATATGTATTTGTGAAAATCCGGTAAATATTCAAACCAAGCATAAATAATATAAAGACTCCAATACTAAGTTTGATTATCAATCCCAGTTTTCGCAGAAACCCGATAGTAAGCTGTTGGACGTTATATGGCAACTGGCGATAAAGGAATGTCAGGAGAATTATCCCGATAATCAGGGAAATGAAAACGATCACAATTTTTTTCAATTTCAGGTTCTGACCGTCGCGATAAATTTGAATAGTGATATATATTAGTGCAATTGTAAATGTAATGCCGAACATGAGAAGAGCGAAGGGTCGAATCTCGGCGACCTCTAGATTCATGACATTTACATAAAGCGCCCAGTTGCCGGCATTGAGAATTCCCCCCATGCTGAGCCCGAACAGAAAGATGCCGACTACAGTCATTGGCCCGATGCCGATGGATGACATAATAGGTAGGACTACTGTTGCTACCATAATGATGGCGCCAAGACCGCCGAGGGTGGTAAACAGCAGCGTAATTAAAACCAGCATCAGTACAGCAATACCCCAGGGATTGTCACCGGCCAGTTCAGCGCCAATTTTAATGAAGTTTTCCGCAACACCGGTTTTCTGAAGCAAGATGCTCAGCATACTGCCGAAAATGGCAACAGTGTAGGCAGTGTGCAGCCTGATTGAACCCGCACCAATGACGTATTGAAGTATGTCCGAAAGCGAAACACCACAGATAAATGGAATCGTCACAGCCATCAAGGGCAAAGCGATCAATGCCGGTATCTTACGGAAGAACATAGCCAGCGCCAGGGCAAAAAAGAGTACAATCAATAGGGTAATTTGTAGAACAACCATCATATAAATTCTTTAAATGATCACTTTTTAACCTTCTTGTAGAAAAAATATACGTAACCAATTTTCTGATTCCAAGTTAAAAAAGCACCTTTACTAACATTATTGCTTTTTTCAACTTTAATGTGTTAGTTTATGTCATTGAATTTTATTGAGACATTGAATACAATGATGAGAACAATCGAATATGATATCCTGATATTAGGTGGCGGAGCCAGCGGCGTTGCAGGTGCTATTCAGGCTGCCCGATTGGGAGTTTCTGTTTTAGTGGTGGAAGAATCGGCCTGGGTTGGTGGTATGCTGACAGCTGCCGGCGTTTCGGCAATTGATGGTAATCATCGATTGCCTTCCGGTATCTGGGGAGAATTCAGAAAACGGTTACGGGAGTATTACGGTGGTGCAGAACACCTGGCGACTGGCTGGGTCAGTCACACTCAGTTTGAACCCCGGATTGGTTGTCAGATTTTGACAGAAATGCTGAGAGAGTATTCCAATATAACTATTTTATATGGGTATCATTTTGAAAGCCTCTCATTCAGTAATCGAAGTATCACCGATATCATTATCAGCAATGGATCTGAAACATTGAAAGTTATTTCAAATATCTATATCGATGCATCCGAGTATGGAGATCTTATTGAAAAGTATCATTGTCGATTTTATACTGGCCGTAATAGTCTAAAAATAACCGGTGAAACCAATGCTCCGGAAACCACCGATGGATTTATTCAAGACCTGACCTGGGTGGCGGTTCTTAAGGATTTTGGGCCGGGGACAGACCGAAGAATCCCGAAGCCCGATAACTATAAACCGGAGTTATATCACGGCTGCCACGAAAATCTTGGATCCGGCGTTGAAGCTGTTCAAAAAATGCTTGATTATGGACGATTACCAAACAATAAATTCATGCTTAACTGGCCGCATAAGGGGAATGATTATTACCTGAATTATCTCGGTATGGATCGGGAGAAACGGAATCACGAGTTTCGGAAAGCACGCGAAAGGACGCTTGGGTTTGTTTATTACATACAAAATGAATTGAATTTTCCCCATATTGGACTTGATACGGAAGAATTCCCGGATACAGAGGGATTGGCACTTATTCCGTATATCAGAGAAAGCCGGCGGATTGTTGGACAAATACTGTTAACTCAGAATGATCTGCTATTTCCCTGGACCGAGAAATATCAACAGGGGATTGCTGTTGGCGATTATCCTCTGGATCATCACCATAAGCAGGCAGGACAGGATATCATCGAAGAATTTCCGGAAGTAAGCGCATTTAGTGTTCCATTCGGAAGTCTGCTGCCCGAGGATGTTGACAATTTGATTGCTGCAGAAAAGAATATTTCCGTGTCCCATCTGGCCAATGGCTGCACCCGTCTGCAACCGGTAGTGATGGGAATCGGTCAGGCGGCAGGTGCTGCTGCGGCCATGAGTATCAAACAGAACAAACTGCCCAAACAGTTGGCAGTTCGCGATGTTCAGGATATTTTACTAGCCCACAATTGTTATATTGTGCCGGTGCATGATGTTACGCTTGATGATAACGGATTCGACTCTGTTCAGCGGATTATGGCTTCCGGAATAATGATGGGTGAATCCGTTCATGCAAATTGGGAGAACAGGATCCATTTCAATCCTCATAAACCGGCAACGTGGAAATTACTGAAAGACACATTCTCGAAGGCAAGTCTTAGGGCAAACCAAATTGAATTGCATCCCTATGATTTTGTAAAGAATGCTGATTTATTCGATATAATGGATCGACAGGATATAGTACATTTACAGGCAATAATTCCTAACAACAGTGAACCGCTAACACGATTAAAATTAGCTATTCTGATAGATATGTTTGCCGATCCGTTTCATAAAAAGGATATGAACAAAGCTATAACTATTATGGAGCAGAAATGAAGGTGTTATTGAGGATATTTCTACCATTTGTACTGTTGAGTGCAGGTTGTTCATCACGAAACATGAACTACAGCAGACCGGTAGAATTACGGGGTGTCTGGCTAACGAATGTCGATAGTCAGGTTCTGGACAGTCAGCGGTCCATTGCCGAGGCCATGAACTTTTTAGGTAAACACAATTTCAATGTCGTTTACCCGGTGGTGTGGAATGACGCTAAGACGATTTATCAAAGCGAGGTCATGGATAGTCTCTTTGGAATACCGATTGATCCGCGTTTTGCAGGGCGTGATCCACTGTCGGAACTGATTCAGGAAGCTCATCGACAAGGGTTGAAAGTGATCCCATGGTTTGAATATGGATTCAGTTCATCGTATGATAAAGGCGGGGGAATGATCCTGGAAAAATATCCACAATGGGCTGCAAAGGACAGTGCCGGGAATCTGTTAAAGAAGAATAATTTTGAGTGGATGAATGCTTATCATCCCGACGTTCAGAATTTTATCCTTAGCCTTGTTACTGAAGTGGTCGAAAAATATGATATTGACGGCGTACAGGGAGATGATCGGCTTCCGGCCCAGCCGATAGAAGGCGGCTACTCAGATTATACAAAACAGCTTTATGCGAAGGATCATGATGGTGCTTTGCCACCGCAGGATTTTCGAGATATTGAATGGCAGCGCTGGCGAGGTGATCAACTGAACCGTTTTGCAAAGAAACTCTATCAAAAAGTCAAATCAATTAAACCGAATGTTCTGGTCACTTGGTCGCCGAGTATATATAGATGGTCTTTCGATCAGTATTTACAAGACTGGCCGACCTGGTTGAACAGCGGCTTTGCGGATTTTGTCCACCCCCAGGTTTATCGTTATGAACTTTCCCAGTATCAACAGGCATTGCGTTCTCAGAGCCCTGATTCAATATCACTGTTTCAGAATAAAGACCGGGTGTACCCGGGAATACTGATAAACGTTGGTGACTATGTCATGTCCGAAGAGTATCTCTTGAAAGCAATTGAGTTTAACCGGGAACTGGGATATTATGGTGAGGTTTTTTTCTTTTATGAAGGACTTCGTAAAAATGACGATCGCCTGGCAAAAGTGCTCAAAAAGACCTATTACAAGCAACCTGCCCAGTTTCCTAAATAACCGATCATGAATTTCTGGTAAGATTTTATAATTTCTTATTGACTTTTGCATGTGGCTACAATACTTTTTGATGTTATTAAAGCAGGTTAACAAACTTAAGGTAAAGGTGTGAGATTGAGGAAAATTAGCATAATGCTCGTCTGGTTTTTCCTCCTTTTCTGGTCAGTTGCGGCATTTTCTCAGACCGGCAAGGTGACCGGAACGGTAAAGGATAGTCAAAACGGAAGTCCGCTCATTGGTGTCAATGTAATTGTCAAGGGAACTACGATCGGGGCAGCCACGGACATTAACGGTTATTATGCCATTCTCGGTGTTCCTCCCGGACCACGGGATCTGGCGTTCAGTTATATCGGGTATGCTGAAATTACAGTTACGGAAGTATTGGTCAATACGGATAGAACAACGACAATAAATATTGAGATGACTCCGGCTGCTTTGGATCTGGGACAAGCAGTGACAGTAACCGCAGAACGACCGATTGTGGAAAAAGATAAAACGTCGTCTTCTGTTCATATTCAGGCTGAAGATATTGCCAAGCAGCCTATTGTGGGACTACGCGAGATTCTGGAGCTGACACCAGGTGTTAACCGGAATGCTGATGGGACGATCAGCATTCGTGGTGGCAGTGGTTACGATATAAATTATACCGTTAATGGCATGAAATCTCTGAATACGAATACATCGGCCACGGCTTTTGGTGGTTCTGGAATGTCCAAATCGGAAAACAGCTGGAAATACGACGTCAATCCTTTGTCGGTAGCCCAGATGGAGATAATTTCCGGTGGTTTCAATTCAGAATACGGGAATGCCCAGTCCGGAATTATTAGTGTTGTTACAAAAGAGGGCGGTGAGAAATTTTCTGGCGGATTTCGGGTAGAATATCGTCCACCGGGCCAATATCACTGGGGAGATTATCTCTATTCTCATGATCAAAGGGAGTGGGAATTGTGGGGTGATATTGACACCTGGTTGGGACAATCGTCTTTTAAGACCGATAGTGCAGCTGTGAATAATTACAATCTATGGGTGATGAATCATACACCCGGAAATGAAGATGTGGTTCTGTATCAATATAATCCTGAAGCCTATATTTATGATTCATATGTTACTAAAAACCGCGATAACATCATGGGTGTTTACGATTACAGGAAAAATGCCTATCAGCGCTACCTGTTCAGCTTTGGAGGACCTCTGGGGGCCGATGGAGACATTACTAGTTTCTTCATTTCCGGTGAGTACCGGGAAAAACCGACTCGTCTGCCGACCGTTGAGCAGGTGCAGAAGCTGAGTAATTTCACGGCAGTGGTCGCCTATAAACCGAGCCCCAAGCACAATTTCAAAATTACGAACATGTATCAGTATTATGAAGGTGGTATGGGTTCTGGTTCCGATGACATCCGCTGGGCTGGTTTGAATCGGGGACATCAGAAGTACACACTGATCTACGATGCGCTTCGGGAAGAAACGGTCTCATCTCAGAATCTGGATTATAAATATGTGTTCAGTTCCACAGCTTATCTGGAAATTGGTCTGATTCACCAATTTGAAGAACTTTTTTCCCTTCAGCAGCCGGTTCCGGGAATTGATAAAGACGCCCAGTTAGTTGCTCAGGGTAAACAGGATACCCGTTACCTTGAAGATCGCGGTGACTGGTTTATGTTGTACAGAGACTATTATACCTGGTCAAGTCTTTACAATCAGGCGTCTCTGACACATTTTTGGGAAGGTCGGGCTAGTTATTCGAATCAGGTTAATAAACGGAATCTGGTCAAAGTGGGTATGGAGGCTTCCTTGATGGATCAGGATTTTAATGCGTCCTCATCATTGACGGTATCTTCATTTATCTGGCGGACAGGTTTTTCGACTAATTATCGGGCAAAGACGAAATACCTGGCGGCTTTTGCCCAAGATAAGATTGAGTTTGCCGGGATGGTTGCCAATCTGGGTCTGCGCATGGATGCCTATAATTTTGGTGGTAAAGTTCCACTGGATGAACATCAGGCATTTTACCCGGCCGAAAATGAGGGGTTTGATGGTGGTGTCGGGATTCCTGCATGGAAAAATTCAAAAACGTTTATAGCGCTGTCACCCAGAATCGGGATTTCTTTTCCTATATCGGACCGCTCGGCCTTCCGTGTCCAGTACGGTCATTTTCGCTCTATGCCGATTGTTGCACATGCTCTCGATAACCAGACTAATCACGGCTGGGGAATTATTGGGAACCCGAACCTAGAACCAAAACTCAGTATTAATTATGAAATTGGATTACAACACAATTTATGGAATACACATCTGCTGGATATTGTGACTTATTATAATGATATGAAGAATCAAATCCACACGATTTATGTTGAAACTACCGCGGGCTCTATTAAATATGGTACCGATTATTACGGAACTTATCGTACGTATTCCAATAACAGTTATGGCAGCAGCCAGGGAATTGAGATCAATTTTACCAACCGTAATATATCGGATTGGCACTATCGGATTGGGTATGCCTTATCCCAGACAAAATATGGATATACCGGACTGTATATCGAACCAACGGAAGTGACCACCGCGCTTGAGCAGAAATACACTTATTCTGCATCGGAATTTACATCATCAGAAGATCGGACACATCGTCTGAATGCTTCTTTATCTTATTCGATCCCTGGCAACAGTGGTCCGGAATTATTCGACATAAGACCATTGTCTAATCTGATTATCAGTATGATTTATTCTCTACACAGCGGAGCAGCCTATTTCTGGTCGCCGGACTATGTAACCGATACTCACATTGAAAGCAATCGCCGCTATCCACTGGAAGCAACTACTAATGTTCAGATCGAGAAAAAGATCGTCATGAAAAATGTTAATTTGTCAGCAAGTGTCCGGATTAAAAACCTGTTTAATAACCGACATCTTACCCAGATTGGTAACAGCGCCGAACTCGATCGTTGGGTTGAACGTTCTGCGACGTACTTGGATGCGGATAATGATCCCTACAGGGAATATCGAATATATTATTATTATCAGGCATATCGGAATATTCCCCGAGAGGTATATTTTACGCTTGGGTTTGATTTTTAAAGACAATAATGAGAGTGACTTATCGAGTCGGAGAGCCAGAATGGTTTTAACAAACAAAAAGCATAATAGATTATTCATTTGTGTCATTCTTTTGGCAGGAATGCTGATCTCTGTCAGCGCACAGGTAGTTACATTGAGCAGGGGACGTCTTTGGCACGGATTTCATTTTGCCCAGGAATGCGCACCGCTGGCGGACTGGCGCCCGATGTCCTATGGACTGGACTGGCCAGGCTATAGCATTAAAGAAATGAGTACCAATATCGGCGGAACATATACGTATATGATTACTGGCGGTTTTTTTATTTCGGCATTAAGGACAATCAGTCCGGATACTGTTCAAGGCTGGATGGATTTTTGTGTCAATGGTGACCGTAATACCAGTCTCCAAAAAGGTGAAAAGCATTTCTTTTCGTCGAAACATGAAAAGTACTGGAAAAATGGCGAGAACTACTATCTGACGACAGACCCAAATGAAGCCGAAGAAATGATTGTGTCTGTTTGGGAGAAAGATCCTCAGTTTTCGGATTACAATACTGAGAATAAGAAGTTCAACATTAAAACCACCCGGACAGTCCGTCAATGGTCGGGTTCCCAGGCCGATGAAGATTATGTGATTCTTGAGTATCAGATCGAATCGATTCCTACGGAACTAAATGGTCTCGATAGTGCCGTTGTTCTGTTTTCTTATGGTCTTTCTCCGACGGACCGGGGTTGGAACTTTACAAATCCGAATTATGTTTCTGGTGCCCGGAATACTTACAGTGAATATGATTCAGTTGATCAACTGGTGACGGTCTGGGCGGGTGACTACCGGAATACGGTAGAAGATGAATCCTTTGATTATTTCGAATATTTGGTGTTCAATTCACTTACCCGGGAAAATGAAGTCGAACATGAGTTCATGGCACCGGGAGTCGTCGGAATTAAAGTACTTGAAATATCCCTGAATGATAGTCCTTTGAATTATCAGTTTGTCTGGACGGCAGCGCCACCAAGTTCTGACTACGAAGGACCCTTCAGCGGCGTAGCGGGTTTTGAAAATAAATATGCAGCCATGAAAAATCCTTTGCTGTTGAACGAGGCCTTCACGGACCCCGAAGATGATCGTATAGGTGATAGCCGCCTCTATGCGAATTTTGCGATTGGACCGTTTAATCTCAGGGGGCGCGGTCGAGGGAGCCTGAAGGTTGTAATTGCCCAGTTTGTGGGCGGTGCGGATCTGGCGACAGCACAACGTTTGGAATTATCGGATAAGGATATTATTAAAGCGAAAGGTGACAGCGCGGTCGCATATTTAAATGAGCGGGTAAAATTTAATTACGACCATGATTATTGTGTTCCTATGCCACCGCCTGGTCCTGAATTCAATATTACGCCGTTCGATACTATTGGCCGGGTAGGCAATATCATTTCCTTTACAGACAGCATTGAAAGGGTTCTGGACCCGCACCAGGGCATCGTCGATGTGGCTGGTTATCGTATATATCGTTCGGCAGAATATCCCTTTGGACCCTGGGAGAAAATTGCTGACATTCCAGTTCAATCGACCCAATATTGGAATATTGATTCGGCCAAATATTTCTTTCGTGATGAGAGTGTGGCGCTGGGATACGGTTATTATTACAGTGTTACCAGTTATGACTGTGGCCATGATCACTGGGCAGTTGACAATGCAGTGTCCGTTCCATCACTTGAATCATCGATTTTCGCCAACCGTTCAAAGTCGAAGTTTTATACAACCCTGTTTCCTTTGTCCGAAGGTGAAAGTCTGGATAAGATTGTCGTCGTCCCGAATCCCTTTTACATGTCGTCGGGACTGCAGAGTGCCGCAGATCAGAAATTAATTCAGTTTGTGAATGTGCCGACGCGCTGTACGATCCGGATTTTTACGTTGCGGGGGGACCTTGTCAAGACCATTCAGCATGATAATCCTAGCAGCGGTGTGGCGACCTGGAATCAGATCAGTGATAATAACCAGTATGTGAAAAGCGGAATGTATTTCTACCATGTCAAATCCGAATCCGGTGAAACTCGGGGAAAATTTGCGATTGTCAATTAAGGGAAGAAAAACGAAGTAATGAAAACAAAATTTAATCAATGTTTCAGCGTTATTATTGGTCTTGTGATCGGTATAATCCGGATTACCAGCGCGGCAGGTGATTTTAATACTACTGGCTCGACCGGTTTTGTTTTTCTCAATTTACCGGTTGGCGCTCGTTTTGCCGCCATGGGCGAAACCGGAATCACTCTGGCTAATATTGAAGCAGACGCCCTGTTTACCAATCCGGCATTATTGGCCCGTTTGTCTGGTAACAACAGCGCAACCATGACTTTTGGAAACTGGTATGTTGATACTCGTCATAGTGCAGTAGCATATGCTCACCGCTTTCCTATGATGGGAACGGTCGGAATTATGTTGAATTATTTTGATTTCGGCGAGATGGTGAAAACACGGACTATTGCTCCGGAAGAGGTCGCTGCGCAGGGTGCCGGAGAAAATAATATTTATTATAATCTGGGCAGCTACCATGCTGGAGCCTTTGCGGTGGGAGCGGCCTATTCTCGTTATTTAACGAAAGATTTCAGTTTTGGGGCGCTGCTTAAATACGTTCGGGAAACAATTGACAGTTATTACGCTGATAATTATCTCGTGGACATAGGCTTTGTCTACAATACCGGTATTAAATCACTAAGAGTGGGAACTTTCCTGAAAAACTTTGGTCTGGAAACGGAATATGAGGATGAAACATTTAAAATGCCACAACGCCTGATTCTGGGTATTTCCGGTGAGATTTACGGGTCATTGAATGATCCAACCTATGTAACCCTGCTTCTGGAAGCAGTCCATCCAAATGATGCTGCCGAACATGTTCACGTCGGTATTGAAAGCCGGATATACAATTTACTGGCCTTGCGGGCAGGCTACAAATTTGGATATGAACACGAAAATCTTTCTCTGGGAATCGGTAGTCGTTTTTTATTCAAAGCAAAAGCATTCAATTTTGACCTGTCCTATATGAATCATACATATCTCGAGAATACAATTCGCTACAGCCTGTCTATGGAGCTATAGATTATGATGAAATTGATAAAATTATTTTCTGTTATTCTATGTATTTTGTATTCCTGTTTGACGCTGGCCCAGACAAGTCCGATAGAGTTGAAACTACTGTTTGGAGGACAAATGCAAACAGCGTCATCGGTCACGAGTAATGGTTCCGGCTGGCTGACCGGAGGCCAGCTTGGTTATAAATTCAACGATCATTTTGCAGCGAATTTCAGGGTTACATTTGATCGGATGGACCTGAAAGAAGATTCTGTACTACTGGAATGGGACTGGGCATACTGGGATCAGCGGTATATCGACTGGATGCTGACCGGAGCGATCAAAGAGGAGGTTGATTCCATCAGCACTATCCTGGAATACTGGCATCCCGATTCCACCTATCACGGCATGTTTAATCCGTATCAATGGACCCAGGAATTGCGTTTTTCAATGGGATTCGAATATCGGCAACCGCTTAATGAAAAACTGCTGCTATACGGTGAGTTGGGACTTGGCTTCAATCAGTACGAACGGCGTCTGAAAATGGTGGAGGACTGGTGGAAGGTTTTTACCTGGGAATGGGACAGCACCAAAATTGCCGCCGGTGGGTATAGTGATCTCGATCTTGAAAATTATGAAACATTCATGGACCTTCATGAAAATGATCCCGACGTGTATCAATTGGATAGAATTTTTAATGGTGACAGTACCGAAGTGACCTATCATTTTGAGTATGATTACTATGCCCGAGTGACTCATTTTGCGCCGGACAAAGTTGGAATCAGGCTATTTATCACTCCGGTAGTGGGATTGAGATATAAGCTCTCCAGATCGGTGGATTTTGATATCGCTTATCACGGTGTCTGGTACCTGAATGGTGAAATCGTCGAGCGAGTAGAAGACCTGTTCAGGATAGATAAAGACAGTCGCAAATGGTTTCCTTTTGATTCAAAAAGCGCCATAACAATTGGATTGACATTTAAGTATTGATTGAGGTAATGAATGGTTCAAATAAATAAATGGATAATTGGAATCGTTTTTGTAATATTGATTACAAATGTTTTGTACAGCGATGACGGCTGGCGGGTTTCCGCGGGAGTGGGATTGACACAACCGGTTGGTCCTCTTCATGAATGGTTTAATAATGGCAGTCAGTTTCATTTTTCTGTCGGTCAGGTTCTGGACAATGGTTGGTTGCTGGAAGGATTGATTGAGCATGCCCGTTATAACAAAGAAAATCTCAGCGGTTACCCAAAGGACAAACTGGATCTATATTTGGAACATGTTGCAATCTGGGCCAGTGGAAAATATGATCTTTATTGTTGGAGCAGTGTATCATATTACCTCGCGATTGCCGGCGGTCCGTTGTATTGGAAAGGAATCCGTGGGGAAATTGAGGCCAATGAAAGTCTGGCAATTCCCTATATTGATAAAAAAGTCCTGGAGGAGTGGAACATGGGATTTCGGGCCGGATTTGGCAGTACGATTTCATTTGGGCCGGTCGGTGTTGACGCGTTGCTTACATATCGGTTTGTTGTTGGCAATTTATGGCCGACCATGCAGGAGTACATTGAACTGGACGGTGTGAATGGCTTTCATTTTTTTAATATTGATTTAGGTTTGTTTTATACATTTTAACAAGGATCTATTATGAAAAATATTACAATTATCCTTTGCCTAGTAC
Source organism: uncultured bacterium (assembly GCA_964485475.1). Lineage (GTDB taxonomy): Bacteria > Fidelibacterota > UBA2242 > UBA2242 > UBA2242 > B118-G9. The sequence goes on along the minus strand of CAZAKB010000007.1, from coordinate 22,545 downwards.
TAATTGTGAAAGGATTATTTGCCAATGAAAATTACCATGAAATTTGGTCGAGAACCGATCTGTTCCAAACCGGCGATTATGATCCAACACGGGGAGTTGTCTGGAATCCGTTAACCGATCATTTGTTGGTAGTCACCCGATCGAACAATATTCCCCGGGTCATGGTGCTTGATCCTGAAACTGGTTATCAACTTGCTATACTGGATACAGCGGGACTAATTAAAAATACAACTGAAGAAGGGATTGGCCAGATCGATATTGATGATGACGGTCATATCTATGTCTGTAACCTGGGCGATGCACTTAGTGGCTGGAATTTTAAGGTCTGGCGCTATGATGACGAGAATTCCTCGCCGCGGTTGGTTTTCAACGATCTGATAAATTCCGGGGTGTCCAGCAACGATCGAGAATGGTACGGCTCATCGCTGGATATTATTGGTTCCGGTGATAATACTTATCTCTATACCAGCGGATGGGAGAATAACCAGATTGCTGTGTTGAAAATGGATAGTCGCGGAAATTTTAATATCAATCACTTTATCCAAGTTCCCACAAAAAACAGTGCCCGGCATGGTATCCAGGTTGTTGAACCACTTGGAAACCTGTGGATAAACGGGGCCGGGACAACCGATCCGCCGATTCGCTTGATCAGTGATGCCGGGGATGTGATTGCCGAAGTTCCCCAGGATACAATGATCGGTGGTGCCGCCAGTACTGTCCTGACCTGGAATGTCGGTCCTTTTAACTTGATATCATCGATTAATACTAACGCTGAAGATCATACAATTGTTACCGTACAATATAGTGAAGATGAATTAGGTACAGTTGAGTTTGATTATTTCGGTGGTGCCTCCGACACCGTAGGTACGGGGAATATTAACGCTACTGCGGTGTTACGCTATGACAACACCAGAAACTGGATGTATGTTCTGGATGGCGCTGTATCGCTTTCAGCCTTGGATCTGAATGGACTTCTGAATGTTTCGACTCCCCGAGACAGTGGTTTGTTGGCGATCGAGTTGGACGGTAAGAACAAGGAGTACACCCATTATGATAAAATTGGTGAAGACAATGGTCGCGAACTGTATCTGACCTGGTCTGACGAGATTGTGTACGTTGGTGTAAACGGAAGCACTCTGTATGCACCGTATCAGGAACGCGGTCTTTATATCGCTTTTGATACCGATCCATCCGGCAGCAATGGCAGTCCGACACTCCCTGATGAGGCGTCGGGTATCCAGTCTCTGCCCTTTAATGCGGATGTGATCATCCAGATGGATTCCGATGATTATGCGGATTTGAGCAGCAACAGTGTTGCGGATAAATGGACCACGGGACATGTATACAAATGGAACGGCAGCAGTTGGTCTTCTGGCGAGATTACTGGTCTGGATATCAATTACGGGGCTATGTGCCTGATTGGTGATGGGACTGATTCGCTGATTACTGAAATCGGAGTTGCCCGGACGCCGGTTGGGATCGGGACAAATGTGATGGCTATGAGGGTGAAGGTCTACCTAGCGGAATTGTCCTCAAGCGGAACGGTTTTGGCAGCTTTTCCGAACAACGGTGAGACGGGTGCTGGTGTGAGTTTCAGCAGTTATTATGAGTTCAGCGACGTTGGTGATGGTATCTATCCGGCATTTGATGTAGCGATGGTTGGAGCGGGAACATCTGTGGAACCGCAGATGACAAAGTTGAAGGACTATCGGCTATCCCAGAACTACCCGAACCCGTTCAACCCGGTGACATGGATTGATTTTGAGTTACCGAAGGCAGGTGAAGTACGGGTGATAGTATATGACATCAATGGTCGTGAGGTGAGTGAATTGACGAATGGTTATCGCCAGACCGGTCTTTATCACATCAGTTTTGACGGCAGCGCTCTGGCCAGTGGCGTCTATTTCTATCAGATGTGGATTGATCAAAGAAATATTATGACAAGAAAGATGATTTTATTAAAATAGAATCAAATGGAGAACATTATGAAAAAATTGTTTATTTTACTCGTTATATCGCTTAGCTTGGCGACATCGCTGATGGGCTATGATTTGATATGGGCTAATTATTCCCTGATTAATCCTGGAAGTGATGTGACCCGGGGTTTGGCGTACAATTCCGTCACGGACCATATTTATATCGCTACCCGAATAGATAACAAACCCAGGATTGTTATTCTGGATCCTGATACCGGAACTGAAATCGGCATGCTTGATACAACTGCTACAGGTTTTGAAGGGGGTGTTTATCCCCTGAATCTGGTAGCCGTGGCCGATGATGGAGTTATCTATGTCTGTAATTTAAGCGCACCGAGTGTTGTTGTCGGAGATCAGTTTAAAATATACCGATACACTGATGAAGGCGCGCAGCCGGAACTGATATTTGATAATCCCATGGACGGAGTTCGCTATGGTGATTCATTCGCCGCCATTGGATCAGGTGCAAATACTTTTCTCTATTCCAGCGGCTATCAAAGTGACAAACTGGCGGTTATCAAGGTTGATTCCCGTTCAGCATCACTATTCAAGACTATTACGCTTCCAAGTATCAATTCCGCCCGACATGGAATTTCGCCGGTCGAACCGGAAGGAGAGATCTGGATCAATGGAGCCGGTGATAGTTTTCCACCGCCCCGTCTAATTGATTTTGACGGCAATATTATCGTCGAAATACCTGATACAATCATTGCAGCTGGCGGTTCCAGTGCGGTATTGCATTGGATGGTTGGATCAGAAAATATTATTACTGCTACAAATACATTTTTAAGTAATACGTTGCGTTCGGGACGTTATAGTGTTGATGAACTGGGCACGATTACTTTCGATTATTTGGGAGGTAACAGTGACTCTCTGATGCTGGGCTATGAAGGAACAACATTAAATAACAACCAGAATGGTTCATGCAACCTAGTTTATGACAATACCCGGCATTGTCTTTATACATTGATGGGAGTCAATAGCATTGCAGCAGTCACAATGGATTCTCTTGTGCATATATCCACTCCGCGAAACTGGGGCGTTTTTACTGTAGAGTTGGACGGTAAGAACAAGGAGTACACCCATTATGATAAAATTGGTGAAGACAATGGTCGCGAACTGTATCTGACCTGGTCTGACGAGATTGTGTACGTTGGTGTAAACGGAAGCACTCTGTATGCACCGTATCAGGAACGCGGTCTTTATATCGCTTTTGATACCGATCCATCCGGCAGCAATGGCAGTCCGACACTCCCTGATGAGGCGTCGGGTATCCAGTCTCTGCCCTTTAATGCGGATGTGATCATCCAGATGGATTCCGATGATTATGCGGATTTGAGCAGCAACAGTGTTGCGGATAAATGGACCACGGGACATGTATACAAATGGAACGGCAGCAGTTGGTCTTCTGGCGAGATTACTGGTCTGGATATCAATTACGGGGCTATGTGCCTGATTGGTGATGGGACTGATTCGCTGATTACTGAAATCGGAGTTGCCCGGACGCCGGTTGGGATCGGGACAAATGTGATGGCTATGAGGGTGAAGGTCTACCTAGCGGAATTGTCCTCAAGCGGAACGGTTTTGGCAGCTTTTCCGAACAACGGTGAGACGGGTGCTGGTGTGAGTTTCAGCAGTTATTATGAGTTCAGCGACGTTGGTGATGGTATCTATCCGGCATTTGATGTAGCGATGGTTGGAGCGGGAACATCTGTGGAACCGCAGATGACAAAGTTGAAGGACTATCGGCTATCCCAGAACTACCCGAACCCGTTCAACCCGGTGACATGGATTGATTTTGAGTTACCGAAGGCAGGTGAAGTACGGGTGATAGTATATGACATCAATGGTCGTGAGGTGAGTGAATTGATGAATGGTTATCGCCAGGCTGGTCTTTATCACATCAGTTTTGATGGCAGCGCTCTGGCCAGTGGCGTCTATTTCTATCAGATGTGGATAAATGGAAATTCAGCAGATATGAGAAAAATGTTACTGATAAAATAGTAAAAAGAGGTTTTAGAAATACAAACAGCTTAATAGAAATTCTGTTTTATTAAAAATATTCGTATGACAGTATTGAAAAAATGGATTGCAGGTATCTTCATTTTATTTACAGTTGCAAATGCACAACAGGAAGAACTAAGGGGTACTTGGGTTGCCTGGGCAGGAACGGCCGTACCATCAACCAAGACCATTACAGAAATCATGGATTCACTGGCCGCTGCAAATTTTAATATTGTCTATGTAGATGTCTGGCGCTATGGATATCCCTATTTTCGTAGTAAGGTTTTCCATGATCTAACCGGACTATATACCGATCCCTCGGTTGAATCAACAGACCAGCCCAGCCGTGATATTCTGGCGGAAATGCTGGTTGAGGCGCACCGGGTTGGTCTGGAAGTCGAAGCCTGGTTTGAATCGGGATTCAACGGAGCTGCTTCGACAAATGGTCCGGTTTATTGGGCGAAGCGGAACTGGTTTGCTCAAAAACAGGATGGGACCATGGCCAATTATGGTCAGGCTGGCCCGTCGATGATTCAGTGCCATCCCGAGGTCCAACAGTTTTTGATTGACCTTTGTAAGGAAGCGATCATCAATTATGATATTGACGGCATCGACATGGATCGCATTCGTTATCCGGATTTGGATTGCGGATATGATCTTATTACTGTGAACTTGTACAAAGACGAGCATGGGGGTTCAGAACCGCCGACCGATGTTGGTGATGCCGAATGGATGCAATGGCGGGCGGACAAACTGACAGAATTCATGGGACGCATGTACGATTCACTGAAGACTACTAATGCGGATATCAATATTTCAAACGCACCGCTGCCCTGGGGACCGGAACAATTCTGTCAGGATTGGGCGCCATGGATCAATAACGGGTATCTGGACGTTGTAGTTCCGCAAATGTATTATACGACGAACTCAACCTTTACATGGCGCCTTGATACGGAATTACAGCATGTAGATAACGATGAACTGATGTACCCGGGAATTTCAACGACAGCGAACGGGTACGCCACATCAGCGGCGGAATTGGAAAATATGATCAACACAACGCGTTCCCGTGGTTTGCATGGTAATGTTATCTGGTATCATGCAAACCTGATCTGGTCCGATGAAAATTACCTGTCGCATTTGAGAAATACGGTATACAGCGAGTCGGCTGATATTCCATATAGGGATACTGATCATCGAAAACCGGCGATCATTATCGATGAGACCTCGGAAAATGTCCAAAAAACAAGCGGCTGGAATTCATACAGTGGAGCAATTCCACTATACGACGGTAGCTGCGTCTATACTGCCGCTGGATCATCGGACACGATTCGTTATTTTTGTGATATTCCGGAGTCCGGTTGGTATGAACTTTATGTATTTGTAAATCGCCAGATATATGCTGCGCAAAATGCAGCTTATACTGTTTATTCATCGGAGAAATCCAAGAATTATACTATAAACCAGCGTTATTATGGTAACGCTGGACGCTGGGAAAAACTGGGTGATTTTCTTTATCAGATAAGAAACAATCAGTTGATCCTGGAATTATCTGCCGACAGTGCCAACGGCAACAATGTTTTTGCCGATGCGGTTATGCTGCTGAATACCAACCGACCTGAGAAATATATCCAGAATATTAAATCAATGGGACAAATGGAGTTTCCAAAGGATTTTCAACTGTTTCAGAATTACCCGAATCCCTTTAATGTTTCGACGACGATTGATTTTTATTTACAAAATGCCGGGACCGGGTGCCTGGATATTCTCGATATCACTGGACGAAAGGTCAGAGAATATTCCGACCTGTATTTTTCAAAAGGCCGGGGCAGTTTGTTGCTGACACTGAATGATTTACCAAGTGCACTCTATTTATATAAATTAACTGTTAACCAGAGTAGTTTGGTTAAAAAAATGCTTTTATTGAAATGATATGATTATGAAAAAAAACAATTCCCAATTGATTAAACAGCTGAATGATGTAAAAATCCTAAATATTCTTCGCGAGGATTCACCGATATCGCGGATATCACTGGCACAGAAAGCCCATATCTCCAAAGTGGCGATATCGGATATTATCAATCGGTTAGGAAAAGAAGATTTTATTCTAGAGATCGGCAAAGGAAAATCCACCGAAAAGGGCGGAAAACGCCCGACATTGGTCAAACTCAATCCTGATAAAGGGTATGTTGTCGGAATAGAATTCAAACGTGAAAAAGCGCTGATTGCCATTGCAAATATTGAATCGGTGATCGTCAGTGAGACGGAAGCGCATTTTAAAATTGACGAATCGATCAATACTGTTATACGGGATATCTGTATACATATCGATGAGCAGCTGAACCACCTAAAAATTGGTAAAGACAGGCTCATCAGCATTGGTATCGGCGTACCGGGATTCATTAATTATGAAAAAGGCGAACTGACATTTGCAGATACCATGAAAGGCTGGGACAAGCAGCCGTTTGCGGCTCAGTTTTCAGAACATTATCACATTCCGGTTTTGATTGAAAACGATGTAAACCTGATTACTACCGGTGAACACCTGCTTGGAGCCGGAAGGAATCAGGATAATCTGGTCTGCATCTGGATTGGTGGGGGTATTGGTGCAGGAATTATTACAGACGGTCAATTATTACGAGGTATTTCCGGGAGTGCCGGGGAAATCGGATATTTTGAGCTGAGCAATGATCTTCCTAATCGTTCATTTATAAAAAACCTCCATGCCAATCAACGTTACTATGGCGATATACTTTCGGAAAACCACCTTTATGACACATTGAAAATGAAACTTCAATGGGACAAGGATGGCCTGGTAAAAGATATCGAGAATTATACGCTGGCCGAAATGTTGAAATTGGGGGATAAAAATCACACAGCTATTCAGGAAATTCTGGACGAATATGCAATTTTAGTATCAGATGTCTGTGTCAAACTGATCAAAACGCTGAATATGGGCATGATTATTCTTTCCGGGACAGTCGTTGATAACTCAAATTACCTCTTTCAGAAAATACAGCAATTTATCAAAGGGAACATGCATAATATTCCCTTTAAAGTTAATTCAATTAAAGTTGGCGAGCTGGGTGATCAGGCCTGTGTAAGAGGGGCTCTGGCTATGGCACTGAGAGTGGTTTTTGAGCCACTGATGTTCCAGCGCAATCTGCACCAGATTCATATTAAAGAATAAATTACAAATCATTCCGAATATCGTCTTAAATCTATCGGGTTCAGTGACGAACTGTCTGTGTTTATACGGTTATCTCTGAGATAATTGTACGTCCTCAGGATATCAATGTAAAGCGGTAGATATAAAAACAGGGGCTGTGACATTACTGTTACAGCCCCTGTTTCGGAGAAAGAGAAGTGAATGTTACTTTAGAATCGTCATTTTCTTCACGCTGTTGAATCCGTCGGTGTGGACTCTGTAAAAATAGATACCGCTGGATAATTCGCTGGCATCAAATGTAATCATGTGATAGCCGGCATTCATTACCTCATTCTTCAGAGTTAGAACTTCCTGACCGACGATATTATAGACCTTCAGATCTACATGAGTCTCAATCGGTAAAGCGAGCTTGATGTTCGTGGTCGGGTTGAAAGGATTCGGATAGTTTTGAGATAAGTTATATTTCACCGGGATTCTTTCCTGGCCGATTCCGAGTACAACATCGCTGCCGTCAATTTTAACATCATCAATAAACATCCCGCCGGTGATGGAGCCATCAATAATCCAGGCAATGTAAAATGTACCGATCTTATTCAGTTCAATACTGGCATATTGCCAATCGAGATTACCAGGATTCTGAAATACAGCAACTGTGTCATCCCAATTAATGCCGTCGGTTGACAATACAACGCTGACAGTCCAATCATCACTGGCAGTGGAATACTGGGCATAAAAGAATGACAGATATTCCGGATCAACAACCCGAGGGGTGATGAATTTATGAACCTGATTCAGCGATTCTGCGCCCAGATATTTGCTGCCACTATGACTATATTGATCATTGTACATTGTAGCGTTCTGTCCACCCCATTGTACATCCCAATCGGACCATCCTTCGAAGTTTTCATTGATTGCAGTACCATCGATAGCAATGCCGTCCGCATCAATTTTTACATCGTCAAGGAACATTCCGCCACTGACCGTACCATTAACAACGAAACCGATATAGAACTCTCCAGGTCTATCGATTGTATGAACAGCCAGCTGCCAGTCGAGTGTATTCGGGTTTGTATAAGTACCAAGCGTATCAACCCAAGTCTCCCCGTCTTCTGAAAGCACAACGTCCATAGTCCATGAATCACTGGAACCGCTGTATTCTGCAAAATAGAACATCAGTTTTTTTGGATTGACGATTTTTGGGCTGAGGATTATAATCGGCTGGTTCAGATTTTCGTCGGGTGAACCAATATAATTGGCGTCATTGTGGCCGTATCCATCTGTGCGTAACACTACGTTTGTGCCGTCCCAACGATGACCGGTAAACTCAGTCCAGTCAGCGAAATCCTCATCAACAACATTACCGTTGATCATAATACATTCAGCGCTTGCTGTTAATTGACCAAAACCGCTTTCTGAAATGATCTTCATGGTTTCTTCGATAAGCCCGTCAAGTCCTTCGGCATGAAAATCGAGAGTATAGGTTTCCGATTGGCCGGGAGTAAGAGTGACTGGTGAAAGTGTTGAAGTCAGAATGGCACTACTGAATTCCACACCAGTGATTACAAGATCTGCAGTTCCTGTGTTTTCTACGGTGAACTCAAGGGATTTGGTTTCATTCAGCAATGTACCGAAATCAAGAATTGCAGGTTCAACACTTAATACAGGGATAGTCTGCGGAATGGCATCGGTAGCAACAACATCAAGGCTGTAAGAAGAAATGCCATTATTTGTAACCAATTCTACTATTGAATTGTTATATGAATTGTAGACAGACATTGCTGTAGCATTGGCGTTGGAGTTGAAGTAGTAGTTCTCAGTTGATGGTCCAACGAGGTTTACATCGGAACAGAGGCTGTCTCCAGGCGATCCCAGCAATTCAACAACGGCAGTTCCAGAGCTCCACCCATTTGTCAGAGAAACAAACCGACGAACACCACCATCAATGGCAACTTCAAAATAATTGACTGAGGTTCCGCCGGGGATAGCTACCGGATCAAAGGTGTGCAGAACAGTTCCGTCTTTTTTCAGATACATCGGCGGATTCGCGCCGGTACCATTGACAAACAGGTAGTCACCATTTCCAACAGCACTGAGACCATAGTTGGCATCCTGTTTAGCCGGTAACTGGATGAGCTCCTTTGTCCAGTTTGTTAGGTCGGTTGTCGACAGAGCAACGACTTTATCAATTTCTGAATCATTGCTGGACCAGTGGCCGGCTGAGAAGACCGTCAGGTTTGTTCCAGTTCCTGCCACACTGAGAGCGTCGCCCGCAACAATACCAACATCGTCACTATAGATCATCGTCGGTGCTGCGTTTTCATTCGCATAATGGTACAGGTTGAATTTATCTGGTGTGCGAGCAAGGCTGGCAACAATGATTTGTCCATCATCGGTTACATCAATTGTATTTACATGAAAAGTTGCTCCATTCTGATCGATTCCAGTGTTATTCAGTTCGCCTAGAAATGCGCCGGTTTCACCATTAAGAACATAAATATGTGGTCCGCCAATCCGGCTGACAACATAAATATGATTGTTTAATGGGTTATATGCCAGACTTCGGACATAATGTTGCAGTGATGATGTCCAAAACCATTCTGTATTTGGGTCACCCGCGGTCAGGCGCCAGGCCATTGGCCAGAGTTCATAACCGCTCCCCATCATTTTAATACCGGCAACGCCGCCATTCGTGACTAGCAAGAGCATGTCTTCGACAGCATCTTCGATTAACGGGTTGAAAACGACACTGATGATAGTTGAATCACCAGCGGCTACAACCTCATCGGCAACAGATGCACTGAAATAATCCCCAATGGCAAATCTAGAGCTCTCGAAAACTAGGTTTTCAGATCCATTGTTATAAGCAGTGACATTGAATGTGTTAGCTCCGTGAAATGCAGTCAGTCCGAAATCAATGACGTTGTCACTAATTGCCAGTTCGGCATCGGCGGCATAATCATCAAATAGAACAAAATTCACCAGAACTTCGGATGCCAGCAGAGTATTCATACCCCAGATTTTGATGTATCCGGATTCACTAGTATCTGCCACTCCATTTACAATCACAGGAGAGAATTCGGTCAGATTGGTGACCTCAACCGTGTCACAATCCGTACCCATTCCAACGACTGTTACAAACAACTGATATGGAGCAGCCCATTCGCTGACTTTCATATTAATGTTCAATTTAAAGTTCGTACCTTTGGTTGCGTATAATGGGCGTTTAGCTAGAAAACCATATCCGGCATCGGTCATTTTCAAGGCTTTGTCTTCTGCTGAATATGCGAATGCAGTCCACTGGTTTGCTTCGTCGTGGGCCCCCCAGTTTGCTACATCTGAATCGTCCTCAAATGTTATCATCAGGTCATTATCATAATGGGGAAGCGACAGATTCCAGCAGGCAACGGTGTTATTCGTAGCCATCTGAAATAGAGAAACGGATCCATCGGCGTTAATTTTATATTGAAGATCACCGGTTACGTTAGCATTTCCACGTTCAAAATTTCCAGCTTCCGCAGTTCCCCAGAATATGGGATTCGTGACATCTTCAGTAATGTCATACACCTTGACTTTCCGGCGATTTCCTTCGCTGTGATTAGTGTTCATCGCTAATAGTTTCTCACCATGAGGTCCGACGATTTGTCTCACGTTTCCGTAATAACTATCCAGAGTTGTCAGTTCAGATAGAATGGTACCGTCATTTTGAATCAGCGTGGCATTTTTCCAAGGGGCATTAATCCAGAGTGTGTTTGTACCAACGACACTGATACCACCATTGGCAGCACCGGCCGCAACCGGAATTTCAAATTCTTCTGCGAAATTGATTCCATCTGTTGTTCCAAACACTTTTATAACCGTTCCACCGTTAGCATTTGCATACAATTTTGTATCGGTTCCGCTGCCATAAATGGCCAACACGTCACCAAAGCGACTGGTTACCGCCTGTTGCAGCGCCACTGTTGGTGCAGCTGCTTCATTTTCCCAGCGGTAAATTTTAAAATCACCACCACTGGCGAGGTTACAGGCGTATATTACACCGTTTTCATCGGCAATAACTTTCATCAATGCGATACCATAAAATCCGTCAGTTACATTTGTCATATCCAGAGTATCAACAACAACACCTGTTGCAGCATCCATGGCATAAATACCAACACCGCCAGCTCGGGATGCGATTAACACGTGATCAGTGCCTGAATTGTAGCCCATACCACGGACAACGTCTCCACTGGAGGGAAACCAACCAATAAATCCGCCGTCTTTCTGCCATTCAGCAGTCATATTCACAGGATCTTCTGGCGTAATCGGTATTTCAAGAGTATATACCGCAAGACCATTGTCGGTCATTAAAGCAAAAATATCAACAGTTCCGTCACCATTATCTATGTACTCAATATCACCGGTTTGATTTCCGTTATTGCCGGAAGGCCCGAAAGCAGTGGGAGTCATTCCCCAATGACGCCACGCTCCGGGGATTCCATCAGTCCATTCAAGAACCTGGAAACTCTGAGCACTCCAGATCAGGTTCTGGACGACGAATTTCCGGCTGTTTGCTTCAAAGGCGACAAACGAATTTCCATCGCCGGCAATCCCGGTGGAAAACTGATCGCCAAACACTCCATCGGAAGTAACATAAGTGATTTTCTGACCACTGCCGCTTAGAAGAAAGTCATCGGTGTTAAGCAATGGAGCGATAATAGCTTGATTGTCGGTTTTAACAAAACCAGTACCACTAAATGTGATAATTTCTGGGACAGGATTCATTACACTGCCATTCATTGTGAATTTGAATGCCCTGTTACCCCACCATCCGGAGTCAACGATATACAGTTCCAGTGTTCCGGATGTGTAGCTGCCTTCGACAGAAAATTTATCCCCGAGTCTGAAATAGGGTGAACCCGTTGCAGTGGTCGTATCAGGGAGATATTCTAATAAGGTGTCCCTTTCGCTGGTTACACTGTCCCACATATAGATCGTGACAGGTTTTACTGGCAGCCATTGGCCGTCGTGACCAACAATGGAGGACCCGAAAATTATTCCATCTTCATCCACTTCTACATCACCAATCGTTATTGCACTTTCAGTGACGGTGTCAATGCTGTCACCGGATGCAATATCGATCACTTTAATTCCTCTTGATCGAAATGACCCAAGGAAAACCTTTCCGTCATAAGCGGCGATGCCCCGGACATCATCATCGGTAATTTTAAACCAGGCCGGGACATTTCCGTTATTGACAGTATAGGCCCATTGGGTGCTTAGTACCTGGGCAAAGCCGGTTGTGGCAATACCCAAAATAAGCAAAATCATTAGCATTCGTCGCATACAAACCTCCTCTTCTTTAATTTTTGGGAAAATGTACCATATGTTTAGTTAATAAAAGCACAATGTCAGAATGTTAAGATGCTTTACAAACGTTATTATTATACTAACTAATACTTATTTTCGCAAGAGAAAAATGATAAGCATAAGAAATCAGTTAAATGGACGATTACAGAGGAGGATTATTAAATTTTAAATGAATTGTTACAATTTTCTTTGAGCCTATTTTGAATTGAATCAGATTTGAGTTAATAATAGGGGCTTTACAAACATAATTTTCTGCCAGGTCGGTGAGCGAGCAGTCACTGATTTCAAAATGTGAAATAATATTTCCGATGGTAGGAATGTTTGTTGGATTGTAGATTCGCAGAATAAAACCGGAATGGTCTTCGGACACTTTGAAAGAACTGAAGACCAAATGATCGGGATCTAACTTCAGAAATGATAATTCAGAAGGCAGTCTGCCAGGACCGGTACCCATTTGTACAGATAATGGCATGTAGTTGAATTTAAACGCCTGTGAGAACACAGAACTATCGCTCCAATCCTTTTCATGAGGGCAAACGGCTATTTGATACTGATGGCGCCCCAGGCATTGAGATCCTTTTTGATGAGAAAAGTCCTGTAATGATGCCACAGGGATTCTGTATTCGAAAGAGCGGAGCAGTGTCAGCGCCAGTGTTTGTTTGTTATCATTCAGGACCTCATACTCTTTTAATCCCTCAACCAGCAAAGCCAGTCCGTACTTACCGTTACTTAGATCGACGAAATGGTGCATTGGATAATCGTACATGGGCTGTTCAATCCAATCACCGGTGTTCGGCCGGTCAATCCGGCGTCCGACCACATCAAACTGTCCTTCACCATAGGAGTATTTCGCATCGATACCCGTAGGAAACATGATTCTCAGACGATGTGATTCTGCATTGTTTTCTATATCAATCTTTAATTGAACAAAATGGGAGTGTTGATTAAGAATGACATCGACAGTGAATGATAATGAACAGGTTTGTGGTCTTTTTTTCCGACGTTCTGTAAGATTTTTTGGTATTTGGATAATATTGCCGATCCGGATGATTTTACGCAGTGCATTGTCTTCGATGACTCGGATGCTGGACCGGCTGCTTTCGGTAGTGATTGTCGGACCAATCGGCGTATGAACCCAGGCGTGACCGGCTTCTCCTTCGTCCAGAAAATACCCCAGATTTTTAAATTCTTTTCCGGTTTTTTTATCCGTGATATCCAAAGTTCCGTTTGAATTAATAGAAATGTGCAGGTATTCATTCTCAAGAACAGGGTTTTGCGCAGTTTTATTAATCGGCCGCTCGCTTCCTGATTTCTGAGGAACAGGATGGATGTGAAGTGTTTTATAACCGCACGCAGGGATATCATGAACATCAATCAAGGCATGATAACGAATCATCGAATAATATAATGGACGGTTCATTAGGCTCTCCAGAATAGGTTCTTTATTTGATCGATCAAGAACCTGTAACTGAAGATTCTGCCCGGAATCAGATATAGAGATATATCCCAGATCCACTTCTTTCGGAATGTCAATAAAGGCTTCGACAATTTCGTCTCGTTTAAAAATCAAAGGATTTAGTACGATAAGATTGAGCTGATGTTCCAAATTGATTTCACTGCAAATAAGCTGGCAAGCGTGTTCTATAATACTGCGACTGATTTCATTACACTGTTTATTGCGGTTGACCATATCCTCATGAACCTCGTCCAGACTGCAGCCGCCTATGGAGTCATGAGCCGAGTTTTGAAGCAGCAATTCCCAGGCCAGATCGAGAGATTTGTCGGTGATGTTAAGGCCAAGAATGCCGGCAAGACTATTCAATGGTTCTGCGTAATACTGCAACCATTTTTCTGATTGAAAGTTCATCTGTTTTAGATACATCCGGGCAGAAGTTGTATATCCGTAGAGATTACCGGAACGGTGATCGTACTGAGCACTGCGGCGCTCTCCTGTGACCAATGAAAGATCATCTCTTTGACACTCTTTCTGGAGTGCCTCGGCGTAGTCTTCCAGGTTACTGTGAATGACGACCCCATCTTTCATAAATTGATTGATATCCTGGATGATTTTGGTGGTTATCGGATTGGGTCCGCTGGTGTCATGACCTTCTGCCCAAAAGATGTGACGCGTTGTAAAATCGTTCAATTGATCTTTGATGATTCGTTCAACTGCCGGTTTCAGATTTTCGATGTAATAGTGATCGGGAGTTTTTGTCAGACTGTAATCTTCATCAATAAATGCAGGATTGGCGAAGTGAAAGGGTTTTCCGCCCTGCTGCCAGTGAGATTCTATATTTGCAGTTTGTTCATTGTGTACAACCGGTCGATAAATATAGAAATAAAAATTGTAGCGCGGCATCGTGGAAAAGCGGGAACATAGCGCCTGGGTACCATCGGCGCCTTCCCAGATAAATTCTGCCTTGGGACTGTCCAGGCTGTTGATTCCCCGGTAAAACATGATTACCGGTATATCGAAGCCGGCGTATATCTGAGGTAATTGAGAAACCTGGCCCCAACTGAATGGCGAGTACCCAACCTTCATTACGTGGCCGAAACGTCTGGCAATTTTGTGACCCAGCAACAAATTTCGAATTAGATTTTCACCACCCACCAGAAATTCATCTGGAAGAATATACCAGGGGCCTACAAACAAACGGTGTTCGGAAATATATTTTCTCAGCAGATCCTCATTCTGGGGGCGAATTTCCAGATAATCCTTCAGTACGATTGTCTGGCTGTCCAGATGAAAAGCTTTGTAGTTGGGATTATTTTCCAGTATATCGAGGACGGAATCAATCATGCTCACCAGATGCTGGCGGTTTTTCTGGAAAGGATACCGCCATTCACGGTCCCAATGGGTATTGGAAATTACGTGGTAAACTTTATTTTTTTTCATTGGGTACTTTAGACTTTAATAAAGATTATTTGACGAGTAACATTTTGGTTGTTTGTGACCAATTTTCGGTGGAAATACAACAGAAATAAATACCGCCGGGATGGCTTTTTCCGTCAAATGGGACGGTATATTCTCCAGCATTTAACCTGACATTGTTAAGCAGGGTTTCGGCTGTTTCCCCCAAAATGTTGTAAACAGTCAATTTAACAAGTGCATGTTTCTGGAGAGAAAATCGAATGTTCGTTGTTGGGTTGAAGGGATTTGGAAAATTGTCAAATAATTTAAAAGATGTTTGAATATCTTCAGTTTTTTTATCGTGAATTGCATTTGGAAATGGTGTATTGCTGATCAGTTTAATTCCGTCGGCAACAACATACGTTCCAGCGGTTCCGTTATCAGTAATTGTAATGGATTGGCCGCGGCTGCTATTGAATGTATATGTCCCCAGTTTATTCCAGGTTGCGTGGTTAGTTGTCTGATTGACTCTGATTGTATCACTTCCGGCAGCGTGATTAATGATATAGGGAGTGTCTGTACAGCGATTGGTTGAGGCAACCCACCAAGCATAAACGTCACAAATGTACTCTGTGTCCAGAGTAATATTATAGATGATCTGATTATCGCCAATACCGATCTGGTTTAGCAGGGCGGGAGTCGTACCCCAATACCCTTCATTGGCGGTGGGGAACCAGTCTGAACCGACGCTTACGACATTTTCATCTTCAGTATCCATTATCAATGAATAACCATCTTCACCGGATTTCATAAGGGAGTCACGATCTACAATGGCCAGAATAGAAGGAACGGCGCGGTACTCCGAAGGACTATTGACATAACCGGAACCGATTGCTATCTGGGTGGAGCCACCACCATCGAGATTCATTGCTGATACACAACCCAGCGAAAGAAAGATTTCGGCCATTTCGGTTAAACTGACACCCAAACTGGCTGTTTGACGACCATCGGCAACGATTAGTATGACATGTTTGTCTTTGGTAAAACCAACTGCGGTCCGGGGATCATTATTACTAAGACCAACGCCGGATCCCCAAAATATTTCTTCGTCATAAGTAATGGTAATAACACTATCTCTAACCAGGGTAGGACCACCGCCGATTCCTGTCAACATTTCGACCAATTGATATCCGTTTGAAGATGATGGGGAGTTCTCAGGTGTGGGATCGTTATAGGAATAGGGCAGAGGAGCGTCGAAACTGTAAATGCCGCTGCTGGTGCTACCGAAGTGGTATATCCAATCAAGAGCGGGCTCAAATGCACTGTTCAGCCAGAAAAAACTACGAATAACCGGATAGGATTTTCCTTCCCTGGTGACTGCGGAAACGTTGCGGGCTTTTACTTCGTCGGGATAGACAACCGCTGAATAGGAAATACTGCCGCCAAAAAAACCACCATTAACCGCAGCAATACATCCGAAATGATCAGATAGTGTCGGAACGGTGCCATTTGTACTGCGGATATATGACCTGACAGCGACGGATTCATCGTTCAGGTCAACATCCAGGTAATATATTTTCAGTACCGGGCTGATCCGAGATGCTTTATACAACTTTACCGAACTTGGTAATGATGAATACTGACTACTGATATCTTCCCAATTGAGATTCTGCCCTATCAACACTGTCAGAGAGAAAAATAGTATTGTTAAAATTATGAATTTCTTCATAGTTTATCCATGTTAGTTAAGGTCTTTTACAAACAACAAATAAGCATACTGCTTTTATCAGAAATTTGCAACAGATATTGGTGAACAAATAAATTATGCGTCGAGCTATTTTCATATGATAAAATTGATGAGCAATTTTTATCTGAATGAACTGGGTCTTTCCAGAGGTATGCATGTGATTGTGCACTGTAGTTATCGTACTATCAGAAAAGTAATGGATGTTCGATCCATATCTGAACTGATTACAACCATTCAACAGATTGTGACCGACAAAGGATCGGTAATCATGCCGGCTTTTAGCTATTGTTATCGACGGACGGATAATAGTCATGACGTATTTGACCAACACAACACAGCGTCGAAGGTTGGAGCAGTCAGCGAAGTTTTCAGAACATCGGCCAAGGTGAGGCGCACAGCCTCACCGACACATTCATTTTCTATCTGGGGTCGTGTAGCCATGGAAATTCCGAAAACAAATTCTCCGACCAGTCCGCTGGGAAAAGGCAGTGTATGTGACTGGCTGACAAAAACAGAAAATGCATATGTGCTTTTGCTCGGCGTTAATTTTACATCCCTTAGCTATGCCCACTATCTGGAAAACATTACACTAGTGCCCTGGCATGACTTATCACCCTGGGATTATATGTATGTGGAAAAAATCGGTGTTTCTACAGTTGGTGAACAGGTCTTGATTCAGCTGCCGGGTTGTAGTAAATCGTTTGTAAATTTTCAGAAATATCTCGAAGAAAAAAATCAAATTGTACCTTTCAGAGTGAATGGTATCGATTCATTTTTAATTCCGGTGTCGGTTTTATATAAAGAAGGGGATATTTATTTTCAAAATCATCCCGATAAACTCCTGTGTAAACCTGGCAGCTGCCGGATCTGTGATGAACGACATCGGAAAATGAAAGAATAATTGAATGCTTCGTAGAAATCTGTTCGTTATTGTATTATTTCTGATTATGATATCGTGCATCCGGCATAATTACTATTCTTTAGGTGATTTTCAGGCCGAAAGAACAAAAGGTTTGGAGCGGCAGAGATTCCGTAAGCAAACAATTAGCAACATTATCGAAAAGAATTTATTGAATAATACTGGCAATTGGGCTGATTCTGATTACCTGGGAGCCTTCTGGGCGATGGGACTGATGAATTATCGCTCTGAGGCGATTGACACTGTCATTGCCGGGTTTGCTGGAAAACTGTCATGTTATTCTGGCGATTTTCAACGGGCGTATCTGGAACTGATTTTTCAATTGTACCCTTATGTGTTCAGTAATGAGGTTGAACTATTTTCCCAAGAAACGGATAATCCCAAACTCTACGCAATGGCAATTCACTATCTAATACGCAACGAAACAGCTAAGTCCAAACAAGCATTTCAAAAAGCATTGATTGAGAAATTCTCTGATTGGGAACAATCGTCGATTTTGACAATGTTGAATTACGATTTGTCAGACCAACCGAATTCATTGCCTTCGCTATTGGATTTATTGAAACATGATTTTGGTAACCTGGTTGTCGTTTTCAGTATTCAGCACCGGAATCGGGGTTATCCCGGTAAAGTGCTGATTCGTGGTACTGATGGAAAATTTATCCGTGATGAGCAAGGCAAACTATTTTCCATGCCACAGTTAGCTAGATCTGCCTCGGCGTTGCCTGGCTATATTACTAATGGTAATTCACCACAGGGAATATATTCCATTGAAGGAATATCATTCTCAGAAAATGTGTTCATCGGGCCATCACCAAACATTGTTTTGAAGATGCCTTTTGAAACTACACCCAGCCGCTTCTTTCATAAAATCTTTTTTAAAAAAAAGTGGTACTTTGAATTATATCGGGAGTTATTGCCGAAATCATGGCAGGATTATCAGCCGATTTATGAGAGTTGGTACGCCGGAAAAGCGGGCCGGAGTGAAATTATTGCTCATGGTTCTACAATTAATCCCGAGTTTTATTCAAATCTACGATGTTATCCAATGACTCCTTCATTGGGATGTCTTACTGCTCATGAAGAATGGTCGCCTGTAACCGGACAATGCCTTGCAAGTGACCAGATTGACTTTGTAAATCAGTTAATACAAGCAGATGGGCTAGCGGGATATTTAATCCTTGTTGAAATTGAAGATTCAAATGGACTGATTGATATTGAGCCTCAGATTGATTAATTAATGTAAATCGTTTTTCTGTGTAGTAATGTTTTTTAAGATTAAATGCATATATTTATATTTCTCTTACCCGTTGTGTGAAATAAAACCATGAAAATAAAGATGTGCATTAGCCTAATAATCCTTATATTATTGTATCACAAATCAATAATAAACAAGGGGATAAACTAATGCACAATCTTAAATCTAACTTCGATTTCATCAAGCCTATTGTCAAAGAATCACTATCCAATTTTATCGATTCCAGCGGAAATATCAAAAAAGTCGGCACTAAACCTAAATTCAGCGATTTAGATATTATCACTTTGTCTCTCGTTGCCGATAGCCTATCCATCAATAGCGAGAATCTTCTGTTTAGTAAACTCAAGTCCGAATATCATGAGGATTTTCCATTGTTAATTGATCGTTCCCAATTTAATCGCCGACGTAAACATTTAAGAATAGTTATTGATCTTGTTCGCCAAGCACTCGTTAATAAACTATTACCGGCAGAAAACACATTTATCCTGGATTCACTGCCTATTGAAATATGCAAATTCGCCCGTGCAAGACGGATCAAAATCTGTCGGGAAAATACTGAAACGGCACCCGAATATGGCTATTGTGCTACTCAAAACACGCACTATTTTGGATATAAATTTCATGGTGTCTGTAGTCTTAAGGGAATTGTAACCAACTTTGACCTCTCAAAAGCAAACCATGCAGATATTCAATATCTCAGAGATATTGAACCCTATTTTGCCGATTGTCTGATCTTAGGAGACAAAGCCTATCTTGATTCGGAATATCAATTAGAATTGTTTGAAACAAAGGGTATCCAAGTAAATACTCCCATGCGTTCCAATCAGAAAAATTATTGTAAACAGCCAGTGTTGTTTCGTAAAGCACGAAAGCGTATTGAGACCATCTTTTCACAGCTAGTAGATCAATTCGTAATCCGAATAAATTATGCAAAAACATTTATCGGTTTGGCAACCCGAATATTATCTAAAGTCACGGCATTTACTCTGCTCCAGTTTATTAACTCTATCAATAATAAACCCTTAAACCATATCAAACATGCGCTCGCTTAATTCCACACAACGGGTTTCTCTTGTTTAGTCACAGGATTTTTCTACACACTGATTCCAAGTTCTGCAACTGCTTCAACAAATTCACGCTTCTGCTGAGGCCTTAGTACTTTTTTAAGAGAGAGTTCTTTAGTCCTAAGATATGAAATCTCTATGCATTTAAAACAAACAAATTACGCCCTTTTACTTTTTCATTTTATTTCTTTATTTTACTAAAGTAAACAATTGTGAAATGGTCGCCATTCATTATGATGCATTCAAATTCGAAAAAATCCAACCCTGATCTGATAGAAAAAATCAATCAGCTACAGACATTGCAAAATCTGAGTACTGTTTTTCAGGATACCCGTGATCTAAAGAGTGTTTTTCATAAGGTTTATGACTTTTTTCCACAACATCTGGCACAGCATCATTTTCAGCGGATCAATCTAATGGTGTATGATGAAAAATTAAATGGCTTGATCAGCGATCCATATATTGGAATACATAGATTCGGCCGAAAAGCACAGCCGCAACCGATCGGTTACAGCATTTCCGGAATTTGCTATAAAGAAAATAAACCTATCTACATTTCTGATTGTAATAAAACCGATCTGATTCCTGCTAAATATATCAAAGAATTAAAACTAAAATCTGTTTTGGCGTTACCATTGCATTCACATAATCAGGTAATTGGAATTATTCGATTTGATAATATACGGCAAATAGATGCATTTAGTCAGAACGATATCGATTTTCTCAGCTTGGTAGCAAATAATCTCAGTGTTGTCTTTCAAAATGCGATTTTATTTGAAAATCAAACTCAATCCGAGCTTCTGAACCATATCCTTTATGAAATTTCCAAGGTTGTTTTGAACACTGACACGCTGGAAGAATTGTATATATTCATCCATCAATCCATACAACAGTTACTGGATTGTAAAATTTTTTATATTGCTTCAGTTAATTCGACACATAATGCCCTTGAATTTCCCTACTCAGTTGATGATAAAACTGGTAGTTCTCAATTACAATCTATCAGTCTTGATGATGATAAGTCACTGTCTGTAGAAGTCCTTAAAACAAAGAAACCACTTTTATTAAACGAATTGGAATTACAAAACCGGTATAAGAACAGACAAAACAAAGTATATGGTGCTACCCCAAAATGCTGGATGGGTGTTCCTTTGTTTCTACACAATCAAATCATTGGTATTATGGCTGTTCAAAGTTATGAAGAGCCCTTCGCCTATTCTCTTAAGGATGTTGCTCTATTTGAATCTTTAGCGACTCAGATTGCAGTAGCCATTGACCGTATTAATACTGAAAACGCACTCAAAGACAGCGAATTGAAATACCGGATGATTGTAGAACATTCAAATGATGCAATTGTTGTTAGCCAAAGTGATAAATTAATTTATTTCAATCAGGCGTTTGCTGACCTGTTGAAATATGATAAAAATGAGCTGATCGGGGCTGATTATCATAAAATCCATACCGAAGAAGCAGTCCGGGTTTTGGAAAACCGTCAAGCCAGACGTAATAGGGGCGAAGAGGTTCCTAACCGGTATGAAACCCTATTTCGGCAAAAAGACGGTACCGAAGTTCCCGTCGAAGCCAATGTCAGGATCATCGATTATAAAGGGCAAAAAGCCACCTTTGCCGTCATTCGGGACATTAGCAAACAGAAAAAAATGATGGCAGCACTACAAGAGACCGCTGAACAATCCACACACCTAAAAAATCTTATTCCTATTTGTGCCGGATGCAATAAAATCCGTGATGATGAGAAAGAAGGGAAACCCTGGGTATCGCCGCCAGAATATATTACAGAGCGCTTGCCACATGTCAATTTTTCGCACGGCATGTGTCCTGATTGTATGCAGAAATGGTACCCGGATTATATGGCAGAAAAGATTCAAATGATAAAGTAAATTAGTCTGTCAGAAACCCATGGTGGTAACAATAGTAGGGCTGGTATATTTCAATGTCAGCCCTTTACAATTTTAAGACGTAGAGCGATTGCATACTTCAGGAAATCTGGATTGAATTTGCATAGAAATCCCAATTTGTTCCCACCAAGCGATACTTTTCACGACGAGGAACTTATATAAATACCCGCCCTACAAGCAAGGGGGTCACTGGTTCAAATCCAGTAGCACCCACACCCTTTTTCTTTGGATTTACTTAATCGTAAGGAACAAGCAAAGAGTAAGTTGTGAATATGATAGATATTTTATTTAC
>CAZAKB010000006.1:34011-47506 GCA_964485475.1 uncultured bacterium | reverse complement strand
TGAGCACCGGGATCGAAGTGACCAAGAGTCCCCGATTTCCTATCCGGGCGGGGGTATCCTTCGGTGGCTGGAAACACCTGGAAATGACCTTTGGCAGCGGATTTCACACCGGTTTTATTCATGTGGATTGGGCCTTTGGCCTGAACCAGGGGTTATGGTTTACCACCGCCAAGGGAATTAATATTTGCCTGAATGTGTATACCACAGGCAAGCGGAAAGATTTTAAGAAAAGCGAATAGTTTCTGACTCGGATTGAGAAACCTCCCGGAGGTTTTAAACCTCCGGGAGGTTAAAATTGTATTTACTGGCGGATTTTATAAAGCAGGTAAGCGCCACCGGCCAGGAAAACGAGATTGCCAATCCAGACGGACAGTATCGGGCTGAGCAAGCCCTTGTAACCCATGACCTGACCGAATTTGATAAAGCCGTAATAGACAAAAATGACCAGCAGGCTCATCCCGGCGCCGAAACTGACGCCCTTGCGTTCCTTTACGGCGGCCAAGGGTAGGCCGAACAGAATGACAATGAAATTGGTAAAGGGGAAGGCGATTTTATAATAGAGGTTGACTTTCCACTTGCGCGGATCGTTGCCGCTTTCTTCAAGACGGGTGATGAAGTCCGCCAGTTCCCGGTAGCGCATGCTTTCCGGGTTGAGCGAGGTCTGGGTGACGTCTTCGGGGCGCAGGTTCAGATGAAACAGGGAATCGGCGATGGTCATGGAAACCGTTTCGATGCCATCATTGTCAAAGTAGCGGATTTTGAAATTCTGCAGGAGCCAGGCGGACTGATCGGGGTGCCATTCCATTTTCCGGGCGTCAATGCGCTGAACCAGAATATTGTCCAGGGTTTTTTGGATGGTGATTGTACTGCCTGAATTTCTCCGAGTATCAAACCGGGAGATGACAATGTTACAAGTAGGCGAGTCCTGAAACATAATATTGGTATAGACAGTTTTTTGGGATTTGCGCCGGCGTTTCATCTGGTTTTGTTCAATGTCTATTCGTTTTCGAGAGGCGGGGATTACGACAGCATCCTCGAAAAAGAAAGAAGCCACACTGATAAGCAATCCGATCAGAAGCAGGGGAAAGGATATCCGGTAGAGGCTGATACCGGAAGATTTAATGGCGCCCAGTTCATTGGATTTTCCCATGGTACCGATGGTAAATACCGAGGCCAATAGTAGCGACATGGGGATGGCGATGTCAATAAACCAGGGCAATTGATAGTAATAAAACCAGGCGATGTCGATGATGGACATTTCGGATTTCAGAAATTTATCGATTTTTTCTATAATATCGACGATATGGAAAATGACCAGAAACGTCAGCAACGACATAACGAAAAGCAGGGCAAATTTTTTAACAACATAGCGGTCGAGTATTTTGATTTCCATCATCTTGCGAAATCTAAAACAGCAGGGGCACTTTCGCCAAGCTTTTCTCTTAATACTTCGCTCGTTTTTCTTTATATTGTCGGCGAGAATGTACGGCGAAAATACTTTATAACGTAAATCTGACAGGTTTTAATATGAAAAAAAAGACCGACCCGGTAATACCTTTCCGCTGGGCCATTGTACCAGTAATTTTCCTGGCGTTGGTGCTGGTGTACGTCCTGCGATTTCTGCATGGCGATCCGCATATCCCGTTGATATCTGCGGCAGCGGTAGCGGCGATCGTGGCTGTATTTTCCGGTTACCGCTGGGAAAAGATCCGGGCAGGCATGATCAATACGATCAAAATCTCCATGCCGGCAATCCTGGTATTGATGATTATCGGGATGATTATCGGAACCTGGATCAGCGCTGGGATTGTACCGACAATGATCTATTATGGGTTGAAAATCATCTCGCCTCGTGTATTTCTGGTGGCCACTGCACTGATTTGCAGCATCGTCTCACTGGCTACTGGCAGCTCCTGGACTACGGCCGGTACGGTGGGGGTTGCACTCATCGGCATCGGGAAAGGCTTTGGGATTCCGTTGCCCATGGTGGCCGGCGCTATCATCTCCGGGGCCTATTTCGGTGATAAAATGTCACCCTTGTCAGATACGACAAACCTGGCTCCGGCAGTAACGGGAGCAAAACTTTTTGATCACATTCGGCATATGATTTATACTACCGGTCCAAGTCTGATTATTGCTCTGATTCTGTACACCATTCTCGGTTTGAAATATGGTGGAAAAGACCTGGATATGAACGCGATCAATGCCATTCTCAATGGCCTGTCAGACCAGTTTTATATTTCACCATTGCTGCTTTTACCGCCAATACTGGTAATTGCGATGGTGGTTTTCAAAGTGCCGGCCATTCCCGGGCTGCTTGGTGGAACGGTACTCGGCGGAATTTTTGCGGCCCTGTTTCAGCAACGATCACTGACCGATATTCTCCAAAGTGCCCATTTCGGATTTGTTGCGGCGACGGGCAATGAAGCCATTGATAATCTCCTGACCCGCGGCGGTCTGGACAGCATGATGTGGACGGTATCGCTGATCCTTTGTGCCATGAGTTTTGCCGGAGTGCTGGAAACGACGGGAATGCTGAAAGCCATTGCCCTGAAAATAATATCTTTTGCAAAAAGTACCGGTTCACTGGTGACTGCCACTGTCCTGACCTGCATTGGGACAAACATGATTGCCGGTGACCAGTATTTGGCAATTGTCCTGCCGGGACGGATGTTCAAAAAGATATATGATGACCGAGGTTTGAAGCCGAAAAACCTGAGCCGGATCCTGGAAGATGCCGGGACGCTGACATCGTCATTGATTCCCTGGAACAGCGGCGGAGCGTTCATGTTTGCCACGCTGGGCGTTTATCCATTTGCCTATCTGCCTTTTGCATTCCTGAACCTCATCAATCCGCTGATATCGATTTTTTACGGATATACGGGCTTTACGATTGAGAAATATTCGGAAGATGAATTGAGAGCGATGAAAGAATCAGATGGTAGTGAAAGTAGTGATGTTGAAGAGGATTATTGAGATATAAGTCGTATGAAATTAGAAATTTGAAATTCGGCTGGTTTGGGTTTAACTTTGATTCTATAAATATTGGCAGTTGATGAAGAAATCAGCAATAGTACTTAATATTTTACTTATTATTTTAGTGATTTTGTCACTGCTTTCCTGCAAGGAATGTCCGACAGAACCGGAAAAAGCAATTCCCCTTAATATCACGGCTCCCTATGTAGAATCGACAATTGTCTGGTTGAGGATTTCGTCAACTGATTCCACTCATCAAAAATCGTATACTGTAATCAGAGATTCTGTAATTATTAGTGAAGGTTTGTTTATTGGAAAAGACACCATCATCGCCGATAGATCAGTTGAACCAAATACCACCTATACCTATTCAGTCCAACATTCCGATGATAATTTTGAACCAATCGCCGTCACAACGATGGATATATCCAGTAATGATTTCACATGGGAAGTGCTCTATTTTGGGGAACAGAACAACACATTACAGAGTGTTTCTATTGTGGATGAAAATGATATCTGGATTGTGGGATTAATTGAGGTTTGGGGGTGGGATTCCCTGGACTCCGAATACGATTGGATTCCATATAATGCTCTTCATTGGGATGGTATAGAGTCGGAATATATTAGCATTACTCCTCCATATACCGGAGCTTTTGATGTTGTTCATTCGATTGATGATACTTCAGTTTGGTTTGGTGTTAATTATCCTGTATTATTTAGTAATGGTGAATTTAAAATGTTTGAAAATGCGCCGGGACTTGGCTGGATGCTGGATATCTGGGGCAATTCGCTGGACAACACCTTCTTTACTTATTACGATGGTGGCATAGCACATTATAATGGCAGTACATATCATACCATGAACAGCGGAACGACTACAGACCTTCATGATATTGATGGAAATAATGAAAGAGTATTTATTGTAGGATATAACATCCATGCAGGATATGATAGACTTATATTGGAATACAAGAATGGAGTATGGAATAAAACATTCAGTTCCAACTTAGTAAATGGTGATTTGTCAATTGATGACTATGGAAGGTTTTATTCAGTCAAGGTATTAGATGATGTTGCGGTAATTTCCTCTTCTGCAGTGGCAACGTTAAAGTACTATTATCATGATCATGTTGTAGATATTATGCCGGAGAAATCGACACCACTAAAAGATTGCTGGGCAGTTCGAAAAATCGATGGAAATGCCATTAACGATCTTGCTTTGATCAGCGAGGGCGGAGAGGTCGTTCATTATAACGGTAAAGATTACGTTCAAATCTTCGATTATGAGGAAGAATATTCCAAAAGTGTCAGTATCTATGGCGGTGATTTTAAAGGGGATGTTATTTGTGCTGTGGGTGATGGATCCGGATATGGAGTTGTCATCATTGGAAGAAGATAAGAAATCCAAAACCACTGTTTATATTTCAAGTTTATAAAATCATTTCCCTTTAACATACTTCGCCACTTTCAGCATTTTGCGTTCGATGCAGATGTGCCCGGCCTTGGCGTAGCCGCAGGATTTCATGGCAATTTTAAAATTTTCATCGATATGATGTATCAGCTTATCCAATGATTCGAAACCTTCGGGAATGGTTTCATTCAGAATATCGCGGAAGGAATTGATGGCATGGAGTTCGTTTTCGTAGAGGGCCGTGTTTTCCATGTGGACATAGTTGGTGATCAGGTCGTCTCTCAGTTTATGGTCGCAAATATTTTTCAGTGTGTGAATGTCTTCCTGCAGGTCATTGAGTTCCAGTTTGAGAATTTCAATGAAATTGCGCAGTTGGTTTTTCATAATTCCTCCGTTTACTCTATATACATAATTGAATAACAATTATCAAGACGTGTAAATAAAAAACCTTGCGAAGGTTTTGGCCTCCGCAAGGTTATATATGTTGAATAAAAACCAGATTACTTTTCCAATGGTTTATGACAAAACCACCAATCGTAACCTTCGTATTTTTTCAAACGTTCGGCGGCGTCTTTGACGCTGCCTGGCGGCGGAACGATGACCCGGTCGCCAATCAGTTCATTGTTTGGCCAATTGGCAGACATGGCGCCTTGTTTATCTGAGATCTGCAGGGCTTTGACGGCCCGAACGATTTCATCAATGTTCCGGCCAACTTCCTGGGGATAATAAAGGACTAAACGTACTTTGCTTTCAGGATCGACAATGAAAACGGCGCGCACAGTGTTTGTGCCTTTGCCGGGATGCAGCATGCCCAGTTTCATGGCAATGTCATCATTGGCGGCGACCACGGGGAATTTTATTCCCACACCCAGTTTTTCCTTGATCCATTCAATCCATTTAATGTGTGAAAAGACCTGGTCGATGGACATACCGACCAATTTAACGCCCAGTTTTTCAAATTCGTCATAGCGGTTCTGAAACGCGACAAATTCCGTGGTGCAGACCGGTGTAAAATCCGCCGGGTGGCTGAAGAGTACAAACCATGATCCTTTCAGATCGTCGGGTAGATTCATCAAGCCGTGAGTGGTTTTTACATTTTTCAATTCCGGGAACAGGTCGCCGAGTAACGGCATGTTTGGTTTTCGTTCTTCCATTATTTCCTCCGTTTAGTTTTAAATAAGGTTCATTTATTTACCAGTTGTCATTTTATTAGTTGTGATAATGAACATTTGGTTACATAATATTACTGATATTTTCGGCGAGCTTATGTAACTTTATCACATTGATATTATCGATTAGATTAGAATATGATAACCTGGAGGAGTTCATGACAGGAAAAAATTTATTAATTGGATTATTCTGCCTGATATTTTTTGTAAATATTCAAGCCGAAGAGGGAATGTGGCAGCTGTCTCAATTGCCCGATTTGAATCTTAGGCAAATGGGGTTTGAATTATCCACTGAGGATATTTACAGCCCGGACAAAACGTCTATCAGTAATGCTATTGTATGGCTGGGCGGTTGCTCGGCGTCCTTCGTATCAGCCGATGGTTTGGTGCTGACAAATCATCATTGTGCTTACGGGTCCCTGCAGCGGAATTCCGCTAAGGACAGTGTTGATTATACTGTTGAAGGATTTTTGGCAAAGAATAAATCGGCAGAATTACCTGCAATTGGACAACATGCCTATGTGTTGAAGAGTATGAGTGATGTGACTGCTGAAATTCTGGCGTGTGTCAAAGGTGTTGACGATCTGACTGAAAGAGAGAAGAAAATTGAGCAGAAAATCACTGAAATGGAAAAAGTCGCCGAGGAAAACCGCGATGACCGTTACTGTTACATCGCTACGAACTTTAATGGCAAACAGTATGTGAAATATCTATTCAATAAATACCAGGATGTGCGGATCGTCTTCGCACCGCCCGGCGCGATTGGCAATTACGGCGGCGATATCGACAACTGGATGTGGCCACGCCATACCGGGGATTTTACTTATTTGAGAGTATATCAGGCGCCCGATGGTACTGGTGCAAAGTATAGTGAGGATAATATTCCCCTGAAACCGGACAACTATCTGAAAATTGCTAAAACTGATCTGAAAGACGGGGATATGACCTTTATCCTGGGATATCCCGGAAGGACCATGCGCTACCGCAGTTCCTATTCTGTAGAATGGAATCTAAACAGAGCGTATAATACGCTGATTAAAAAGTATCAAAGTATTCTCGATATTATCACTGAAATGAGTGATAAAAGTCAGGATGCGAAGATCAGATTGGCCAGTTATGATGCCGGCCTGAACAATTCAATGAAGAATTATCAGGGCAATGTGGATGGAATGCGATCTTCCGATTTTGTTGAAAATAAAAGAGCATTCGAAGCGGAATTGATGGTGTTTGTCAATTCAAAACGTAAGCTAAAAAAGATGTACGGTGATGTCATGGATAACATTGCGGCTCAGTACAAGAAACTGGAACAGAAATATGATTACGAACAGGCGCTTGGGAATTTTGGTGGGTACACAATCGGGGTGCTATACAATTTAGGCTCTGATGCCTATGAGGTTGGCCGGGAACGCGCAAAACCGGAAGCCGATCGTCGCCCGGAATTTTCGGAAAAGCGGGTGAAAGATAATATGGCAAAACTTGATTATGCCTATTTACGATTTTATGAGCCTTTTGAAAAAACCATGCTGGTCAGGGCTTTTCAGCAGGCATCAAAATTGCCGGAAGATCAACGGATCACTGAATTGGATTTTATTCTGAAGGGATCAACGGGAATTGAGGAATGGGTCGATGAGGCGTTCGCTAACACCGGCTTGAAGGATATTGCCTATGTCAAAGCGCTCTATGAAAAAACACCGGAGGAGATCGCGGCGCTGAATGACCCGCTAATTGACCTGGCGATCCGGCTTTATGATGCCAAAGACAGGAAATACAAAGAGGCAAAGGCTTGGGATGCTCAAATTATGGATCTTCGTAAGAAATATATCGATGCCCTTTACGAATGGAAAGGCCAGAGCATGTACCCCGACGCCAACAGCACGATCCGCCTAACTTACGGCAAGGTCAATGGTTACAGCCCGGCGGATGGTATCTGGTACAAACCGTTTACGACATTGTCCGGTGTCGTGGCGAAAGAGACCGGCGAAGATCCATTCAATAATCCACCGAAGCTGTTGGATCTGGCAAAGAAAAAAGATCTTGGACGATGGGTCGATCCGGAACTGAAGGACGTGCCTACCTGCTTTCTGGCTAAATGCGATATCACTGGCGGCAACAGCGGCAGTGCCGTCATGAATGCTCGGGGTGAACTGATCGGTTTAGCCTTTGATGGCAATTACGAAGCCATGACCAGCGACTGGCAGTACAACAAGGAGCTTCAGCGTATGATTGCCGTGGATATCCGCTATGTACTGTTTATTACCGAGAAATTTGCAGGTGCTGATCACCTAATTAAGGAAATGGGATTTTAATCAGATTGATTTTTCTTTGCCAGAGTAGCTAATATACTCTGGATTAAATGAGTATCTTTTTCACTCAGTAGGGTCAGCCGTTCGATAATCCTGTTGTGAATCGGCATTCGGTTATCAAGACCTAACTCGACCAGAACGTCAATGACATTCTGTTTTAACTTACGATAAGCCGGTTCTGTTGGTTTCGGCGCGGCCTGTCGGGATTTGTTTTGGAGCAGTGGCGATAATTCATAGGCATAAATCATCACCGCCTGGGCCAGATTCAGGCTCGGCTGAGCTTGTTTTATGGGAATGTGTGACAGGATATCGCAGATGGCCAGTTGCTCATTGCTCAGGCCGCGGTCTTCTGTACCAAACAGGATTCCCACGGATTGAATAGTCGTCCCTTTATTTTGGAGTAATTGTGTCAGTTTCCGGGCAGGAATATTTTCATTCTTTGATGGTCGCTTTTTTGCCGATGTACCGATCAGAAAATCTATATCGGATATTGCAGCGGTGATCGAGTTGAAAACCTGTGCCGATTCGAGAATATCTTCGGAACCATGCGCCAGCCAGTGGGCGCGGTCGCTTTTTTGCCGATGTACCGATCAGAAAATCTATATCGGATATTGCAGCGGTGATCGAGTTGAAAACCTGTGCCGATTCGAGAATATCTTCGGAACCATGCGCCAGCCAGTGGGCGCGGTCGCTGAGATGATCGCAGGGATCGACCAGACGCAGATCGGAAAATCCCATGGTCTTAAGTGCCCGGGCGGCAGCGCCGATATTTTCCGGAGTAGTGGGATGGTTGAGGATAATGCAGATTTTCATGGAATTGGCCAGAGTTCAATGTTGATCATAGAGTAATATTAACCAAGTTCAGGAAAAATGTCAGTGATAATTTTACCAGCCTAATTATATTAAAATAGCCCCCAAATTAGATTGAAGGCTATCTCATAAAATCGCGATACTTTTTAAATTTCAGTTCAGTTCTGCGGCATATTCGGTGTCGGCATAATCCGCTTTGATTTTGTCATAACAGTCTGTGGATTTTTCACTGTTGCCGTTCTTGTTGTAGGCCTTTCCGAGGTAATACAGAATCTCTGCCTGGGTTTCGTGATCGAACTCATCGGGCGCATAATTCATCATCTGTTCGAGTTTCTCGAAATCCTCGACGGCCGTTCCCGATCTTCCAAATAAGGTTGGAATTGAAAGACAGGTTTGTCCGCGGATAGAGCGGCTTTCCACATTGGTTCCGTCCAATTCGATGCCCTTGTCCATTTCTCTCAAGCCCGCGATGACGTAGTAACTCTTGAATGGTTTGAAACCAACGTAGCGTGCCTTGGACAGATAGGCGCTGCCGTACCAGCAAAGCGCACTGCCATTAGTGGGATCCAATTTCGTAGCATTTCCCAATAGTTCGATCGATTCTTTCAAAAGATCCTTATCGCCTTTCATGGACATCTGGTATTTCAGTTTTCCGAGATTCAGATTCAATTCAGCATTATCGGGATTCTGGGCCAGTTGCTGTTCCAGTTGTTGAATTTGTGCTTCGACTGCAGGATTCTGCGCGTTTAGCATTGTTGCACTTAGCAGCATGAGGACAATGACGACACTTCGTTTTTTCATTTTCAATCTCCTTTGTGTTTGTTTCTGTATTGTTTATTAATTGTAATGTTGATGATTCGGCTATTTTTTCCATGATCTGTCCGTTATAATTAATGAAGAAAACCGGGATGAGAATGATCAGCAGTAAAACATAGATATAGATGAAAATCCTCAATCCGATGTTTAGTAATCTTTTTATTTTCATTTTGATAAATCTTTCTATTTAATGAATCAGCAGTGAGCCGTTTGTGAATAAATGATAAATCCGGAATAGCGCCGATGTGACAGATCCGCCGGACAGAATTCCTCCGAAAAGCATTCCCATAAAGGTGAAGATTGTCGAAGGTGCAATCAGTTCTTTGAGGACGTTAATTACTTTGTTTTCGGATTTTCCGGGAAAGAGTGGTTTTCCCAAGAGATGAAAATCAATGGCGTTGCTTGGACATTTTTCAATGCACTTTCCGCATTTGGTGCATGTCATTGAAACATTCCCTTTTTCCAATAAATCCGAATTAATCGCCATTACGGGACAGACATCGATACATTTACCGCATTTAATACATTTGTCTTTGTCGATTTTGATGCGGAAGGGATTGATTTTGCCCAGCAGGGATTGAAATGCACCTAGCGGACAGAAAAATGCACAGTGGGTCCGTTTTTTTGTCAGAATCGGTAATATGAATAGCAGTGACATTCCCAATGTGATAAAAATAATCGCCTGGATATAGGTCTTGAAATTGGTGATTTCCACATATTCCGTGACCAATTTTAATGGGCAGAGCCACTGACAATAGACCGGGCTCATTACGATGAATGACCAGACGATTATCACAGTCAGGACGATAAACGGAATAAAGCGCAGCCATGGTTTGATTTTCTTAGATGGAATAATCTTGCGCTTGCCGATTTTCGAAAAACCTTCATCGATTCCGCCATAAAAACAACCCCAGCTGCACCAGCCGCGTCCCAGGGTAATCAGAGAGATCAGCCACATGAAAAATATCTGGGAAAAACCGCCATAATACCCGCCAAATAATTTAGACGGGAATATAATGGTATTTCTGAAAAGTGCCGGAAGGATCAGCATGGGAATCGCGACGGGACAGAGCGGTGTATCATTATTATCAATCACCTCTTGTGTTAATGCCATTGAACCGCGCGTTTCCAGTAGATGCGTAATAAACGTCAGGATAAAGGCAAATGCGAAGATGGTGAAAAAAATGGAGCGGTACTTTGAAATATTTCCCGTCCACAGAATCATGAACATGATAAATGTCAGGAATATTGTCCAGATTGCCCGGAATATAAAGATCTCCATATACTTTACATTTTGCGGATTACCGATGATAAATATGGACAACAGGAAAAAAAGTGCCAGGGAAACTAAAATAGATGTGAAGAGTGATTTTTTCAATTTTTTGCTCTCTTTTCGGTTTCGTATTTCAAATCTCGCTTGAATGTTAAGCAGTGCTGAAACTGAATAAAAGTGCAATGGTACGAACGGTAATAGAATGTGATGAATGGCAGTTGGTCCTGGGACAAACTGTAAGTTTCAGGGATGAAATGCAGAAAGGTTACTTAACTCTTGTCACACGGCTCTGCTGTGTGACATTATAATGATTTTACCGCTTGATGAATTTGCTTCGGAATAATTTCGTATAGCTTCGGGAAACCGGAATGACATTGTCAATAATATCCAGATGAAGGGTGTAGCCGAGCGAATCACCGTCAATCGATGCAATACGGTCGATATTTACGATGTAGGACCTGTGGCAGCGCTGTAAATTATCAAAATTCTTAATAGAAGATTCAACTTCTTTTAATGTCGCCCGAATCAATGTTGATTTAATGGTATCGTGTAAAGTATAGAAGAATTCCAGATAATTTCTTTGTGATTGGATATACAGAATCTGCTTTGACTCTACCTCAATATAATCACCCTCGGACTGTCCGCTAAATTTCAAGACTTGATCGCCATCCGGTTTCCGCTGAGCAGCTCCTCCTAAAATTGCGAAATTGATAGCAGCGGCATCTTTCAGGTTTTGTTTTAAAATCAGGTTGTATTTTATCAGTATCAGTAAAAAAACCGGAAACGTTGCGACCACCAGGGTATAAAAAACAAACACGGAAACCGACAGCAGGTCGATCAGGAGAAAGCCGCAAATTGACATGAAAACCGTGTTTATAACTGCGATCACGAGAATATTGTAGAGAATCTGGACGATTTCCTTGTAGACTTTCCAGCGTTCCTCGGCAAAAGTCCGTGGGAAGAGTACCGGCAGCAGGCGTGTGTTGGCCAAAACCACGGCGAAAGTGATGAACCCGAATCCCAGTTCAATAAGGTAACGCCGGGCCGGCGGGATTGAGTGCAGACCAAAGGGGTGAAAAATCGCCAGAACCAGGAAAATCATGGCGCCCATTAAAACGCCACTATAGCGAAATTGATTGAAGGGAAATGGTTTTTTAAGAACTGTAAAAATGTTTTTAATCATTAATAATTACTCTGGGTACTGTTTTAGATAAATTTTACGGCGGTCCCATACACCAGAATTTCCGCAGCACCCTGCTTGACAGCACTGGAAGCATAACGGATGTTGATCACACCGTCAGCACCCATTTTTTCGGCTTCTTCGACCATCCGTTTCGTCGCATTGGCACGGGCTTCATTGATCATTTCGGAATAGGCTACGAGTTCACCGCCAATAAGTCCTTTCAGGGCTGCCATGATGTCTTTGCCGACATGCTTGGACTGGATAAAAGAACCTTTGACAATCTCCAGAGTTTCCAATTTCTTTCCTGAAATGTAATCAGTATTTACTAAGATCATTTTCATCCTCGGTTTTTATTTCTTTGATACGTTGAACAAATACGGTAATCAGGGCACCCACCACTGCAATTGCGATAACGAGAATCAGAATATTGAGAATTATCGGCAGATTCATTCGGCTGAAAATAAACAGGTACACGCCAGCATATCCGATAGCCCCAATGGACGCCAGAATGACAATAACAAGCGGTGCGATCAATTTTTTATTCATGTCGTAAAATTAACTAAATCTGAAAAAAATAGCAGAACTATTTTTATACTAAGTTGATTTGAAAAACTGTGACTGCTTTTCCACGCAATAATACCCGATCTCCGATAAGCTTGACCTGAACAATACCACCGCGCCGGGAAGCCTGGTAGGCGGTGAAGTTGGTTTTATTCAATTTTGCTAACCAGTATGGCCCGAGAGTACAATGGGCTGAACCGGTGACCGGGTCTTCATCGATTCCCACTGCCGGTGCGAAAAAGCGGGAGATAAAGTCAAATTTGGGATTTTCTGATTTGGCAGTGACAATGACTCCACGTTTGTCCACTTTTTTCAACAGGCCAAAATCCGGCCGCATTTCCGTGATAATTGCTTCGGATTCCACTTCGAGAAGATAATCGAAATTATTTTTCCCTGACCAGAGAATTTTACACCCTCCCAATGCTTTTCGAAGAGCATTGGATACGGGACATGGCAGTGCTGGTGTGGCAGGGAAATTCATTTCAAGAATGTTATTCTGTTTAGTGACGGTTAATTGTCCGCTGACCGTCTGAAATTTAGCAGTCTGATCTTCATGTAGAATGCCGGTTTCGAAAAGGATATGCGCTGTCGCCAGTGTCGCATGTCCACAAAGTTCAACTTCGGTAATCGGTGTAAACCAGCGCAGGTGATAACCGTCATCTTCGGGATAGATGAACGCTGTCTCAGCCAGGTTCATCTCCATGGCCAAATCTTGCATCCATTTTTCCGCTGCCGGTTTTTCCAGAATGCAAACTCCGGCGGGATTGCCCTTGAATGGCTCTTTTGTGAATGAGTCGACCTGAAATAGTTGTGTTTTCATGATAATGTATCCTTTAGAAAACGAACGAAGTAATTGATCACTTTTGGAGCAATAATTTATACGTTTGTGTCCGGTTAACGTTTTGCATGACACAGATGTATACCCCGGAACTTACTGGTTTTTTATCATTGTCCAGACCGTTCCATTTGACCTGGTAATAGCCGCTGTTATGC
>CAZAKB010000006.1:26883-33911 GCA_964485475.1 uncultured bacterium | reverse complement strand
ATGCGGCGGTACTGATTGGATATGTAATTCTCTTTAATTTCCGGGCCCATCGCCAGAAACATAATGTGACGACAGCCGTCACAATCACAACCATGCCCTCTGAATCCGCCATGGTCATCGTCATGACGGCCATGGTCATTTGTAACGAAAAAGTTTGTATTGTCTTTGTAGAAGGAGTCACCCTGGATTTTGTTCCAGATCACCCCAACGATAGAATCGGCGATTGTAATAGAATTTGTGTATGCATCCCAATCCCCACTGTGACCCCGGCTGTCCACATCGGCCAGGTAAACCAATAAAAAACTGGGGTGATAATCATCCATGATCTGAAGCGCTTCGGTCGAGACATCGGAATCGGTACTGCCCAGACTGTGCAATGTCGGCCAGTAATCCGGGCCGTAGTCAGGATCAAAACTGGGCAACCAGAGGCTGGTGATATATTTGAGGACGTAATAACATTGGTCGATGGGAATATTTTTCTGTTTACGGTAATACTCAAAGATGGATGGCTTAACAGCATATTGAGTGTTGTAGCCATTATAAACTGTATCTACCGTTTCTGTCCAGGTACCGCACCACAGCGCCGGAATGGCTTTGGAAGTATACGTCATGGAATCGTTGTAAAATGTATTAATGACGCTTCCTTCGGCAGACATAGTCCACATATTGGGAATGTACTGATGACTTGTATCACCGAAGGTTTCGGAATAGCGGGCGCCATCGATGATAATGATGACCATATTATCGGAGGGGGATAAATCAGTTGTTCTAGGAATAGTCAGAAAAATAATGGTTAAAATAAAACCATAGTATTGTATTGTCGATTTGATCCCTTGCATAATAATAAACTTACTATATTCAACTTTTTTAAAAAATAATAAAAGGCAAAATATCTGTCAAGTTTAATGTTTTATTTGATTCGTGTAAAATATGTCATTATATTTCATGCAAAAGCAGGAGGAGTAATGAGTTTCCAACATTTAAACCGTAGAAAATTCCTAAAAAGTGTGTTTATGAGTATCCCCTTATTTACTTTATTTATAGGGTGTAAATCCAATGCTATTAACATGCCAATTAATTCACCTGATTTGTCGTCATCCACTAAAATCAAAGATCAGATTATTGATATGCCCAATTATCGTGTCGACGATGCAATATTGATGAATGATGAACACGTTTACAAAATCCCTAAAATAATGCTCATCATGTCAAAATCTGGTGTAAGAGGTGATGTTATAGTTATCGATTTTACGACTGGAGATATGGCTTTATTTTCCAAGCCTGTCCAAATTATGGACAGAGATGATGATTTCTTTTTTGTCACTGGACTCATAAAGGATGATTTGTTAATGAACAACCCTTCCAAGACTCTGAAAGTATTGAAGGATAAAGATAAGGAAACGCTGACAAATTACTTTTTAACAGGTAAAAATGTCAAAAAGCGGTACTAAAGCACATATCGAACCAGATGAATGTATTCAATGTGGGTGCTGCGAGGATGAATGTCCGTGCGAAGCAATAATTGAATGTGTTGAATGCACACCGGAAACTTACATGGTAAATCAGATTAAATGTTGCTGTCAGGATTGTGGCTCCAGTCCTCCATGTGAATATGTATGTCCAGTTGAGGCATTTTATTTTAACGGTTATTGTTAGAAAATATCTATTTATATTTAATCGAAAGAATTCCCCGATGCTTACATCGGAGTAGTTCATTAGGCAGTTAAATTCTTATAATAATTTTGGCCGTACCGGAAAGCAATGTGGCCAGTTTTTGATTATAATGGAGCACTTTTAGAGTTTTACATTACGGATTAAATAATTAGAAAATTTTCTATCATTTTTTATATTATGAAGACATTAAAACAGGTGCGACGGTGTCAAAAGGACAAAGTGAAATTCAGTGGCTTACAAGTAACCAAATAAATTGAGGAAGAAAACCATGAAAGACCTATTTCTGTTTCTTTTTGTTGTTCTGCTTGCGGTATCATCGTGTACGCAGCAAACGGACCAAAATCCCTTTTTTACAGAGTGGAAAACTCCGTTGGGGACACCGCCATTTGGGAAAATCAGAAACGAGCACTATATGCCGGCTTTCGAAGAAGGGATGCGTCAGCAAAAGGCGGAGGTGAAGGCGATCATAACGAATCCCGAACCGGCCACATTTGAAAATACCATCGAAGCCATGGATTATTCCGGAGCATTGCTGACGAAAGTATCCAGTGTGTTTTTTGCACTAAATGGCGCCAATACCAGCGATGAAATTCAAAAGATTGCTACGGAAATTGCTCCGATATTGTCCAAGCATGGTGATGACATCGGTCTGAACGATACTCTTTTCCAGCGTGTTAAAGCAGTTTACGAACAGAAAGACCAGTTGAATTTGACAGTTGAACAGGCAATGCTGCTGGATAAATATTATAAGGATTTTGTTCGAGGTGGCGCGAATCTTTGTGAAAAGAAAAAGACCCGGTTTCGGGAAATTAATGAAGAATTGTCGGTGTTGACGACCAAGTTTGGTGAAAATGTCCTGAAAGATGACAATAATTTTGAACTGGTTATAGACAATGAGGCTGACCTTGCCGGATTGACCGAAAGTGTAATTGCTTCCGGCGCTGCAGCAGCAAAGGAAAAAGGCTATGAAGGTAAGTGGGTCTATACACTTCACAAACCCAGTTGGATTCCCTTTCTGCAATATTCGGAGAAGCGCAATCTTCGTGAAAAAATATATATGGGTTATATCAATCGCGGCAACAACAATGATGAGTTCGATAATAAGGAAATTGCCGCGAAAATCGTCGCCCTGAGAACAGAACGGGCCCAGTTGCTGGGATTTCCGACCCACGCGCACTATGTGCTGGATGTAAACATGGCCCAGAATCCTGAGAATGTTTATGAACTGCTGGACAAATTATGGAAGCCGGCCTTGAAGAGAGCCAAAGTCGAACTAAAAGAAATGCAGGCGATTTCTGACCGCGAAGGTAATAAATTCCCGTTAGAATCATGGGATTGGTGGTACTATGCAGAAAAATTGAAAAAAGAAAAATATGCCATGGATGATGAAATCCTCAGACCCTACTTCCAGCTGAAAAATGTTCGACAGGGTGCTTTTGATGTGGCGACAAAACTCTACGGTATCACGTTTCATGAACGGAAAGACATCCCGGTTTATCAGGAAGACGTGAAAGCCTTTGAAGTCAAAGAGGCCGATGGAACCACAATCGGAGTACTCTATACTGATTATCATCCACGGGCCAGTAAGCGGGGCGGTGCCTGGTGCGGCGCTTACCGTAAACAGATGAAAAAAGACGATCAGAATGTGACGCCGGTGATCAATAATGTCTTCAATCTATCGAAGCCCACTGCTGAAAAACCGGCTTTATTGAGTCTTGATGAAGTCACAACAATATATCATGAATTTGGACACGCACTGCATGGACTGTTCAGTA
Organism: uncultured bacterium; assembly: GCA_964485475.1. Classification (GTDB taxonomy): domain Bacteria; phylum Fidelibacterota; class UBA2242; order UBA2242; family UBA2242; genus B118-G9. The sequence goes on along the minus strand of CAZAKB010000006.1, from coordinate 30,462 downwards.
ACAGCACCTATCCACGGCTTACGGGTACCAGTGTTGCGCGGGATTTCGTTGAACTGCCATCCCAAGTGATGGAAAACTGGGCCTTGGAACCGGAAGTTCTGAAAACCTATGCGTTTCATTACCAAACTGGCGAACCAATTCCCGATGAACTGATTGAAAAAATCAAGAATTCCAGCCTGTTCAACCAGGGTTTTGAAACCGTGGAGTATTTGGCGGCCTCGTATCTGGATATGGACTGGCATACGCTGACTACAACACGGCCGATTGAAGATGTCCTGGAATTTGAAGATGAATCATTGGGCCGTATTGGTTTAATTCCCGAGATTATCAGCCGTTACCGGACACCCTATTTCCGGCATATTTTCACCAGCGGGTATTCTGCCGGTTATTACAGCTACATCTGGGCGGAAGTTCTGGATGCTGATGCATTTCAAGCATTTAAGGAGACTGACCTTTTTAACAAAGAATTGGCGAAATCCTTCCGGGACAACGTCCTTTCCCGTGGCGGTACGGAAGATCCGATGATTTTGTATAAACGATTCCGTGGTAAAGACCCGAGCATTGAGCCGCTCTTAGTAAAAAGAGGCTTGAAATAAACCGACCTTCAAATTACCGAATCAGCGGGAGTGTGATGAAACGCACTCCCGTTTTCTTATTACCAATAAATGCAGGAAAGTACTTGATTTTAACGAATGAACACTTTAATATATGCTAAAATAAAGGATTAATCAAAATGAATGAAACATTAGAACAAGCCAAACAGCACTTTAAAAACAATGAACCGGTATGTAAAAAGGTTGTTGATCTCTTTGCTCTGATTTCCAACCGGACCCGCTTTCGGATTCTCTGCCTGCTGTCCGAAGGTGAGTTTTGTGTTGGTGAGATTGTGGATACGATTCAGACCAGTAATTTTTCAAACATTTCACAACAACTGCGGCTTCTGAACATGGCTAATATTGTCGAGCGGCGACGCGATGGGAAACGAATTTTATACAAGTTGGTTGATGAGAGAGTGAAAGATATCATTACATATCTGTATGACAATATTTTAAATGCTTAAGGAAAATTGATGAAAAAAGTATTAATTCTGGGCGCAGGTACTGCCGGTACAATTATGGCTAACCGCCTGGTTCGGAAGCTGGATCGGAAGGAATGGACGATAACCATTATCGATCAACATCCAAAACATTATTATCAGCCTGGTTTTTTGTTTATTCCTTTTGAAATGTACACAGAAGCCAATGTGACCCGTGAGAAAACGGATTTTTTACCCAAAAATGTCGAATACATTCAGGAAGGTATTGAAATCATTGAACCGGATAAAAACCGGATCAAACTGAAGAATGGCAAAACTATTGAATATCATATTCTGATTATCGCTACCGGTACGAACATTGTCCCCGGTGAGGTTGATGGCCTTCTGGATAGTGGCTGGGGCGAAAACGCGTTTGATTTTTATACGGTTGAAGGTTCGGTGGCATTGGCAAAACGCCTGAAGGATTGGAAGGGCGGAAAAATGGTTGTCCATATTGCTGAAATGCCGATTAAATGTCCGGTAGCGCCCCTTGAGTTTACGTTTTTGGCCGATTGGTACTTTACTAATAAAGGCATCCGCGATGATGTGGAGATCACGTATGTGACACCCCTTTCTGGTGCTTTTACCAAACCACGGGCTTCAGGAGTTTTAAACCATTTACTTGAAAATAAACAGGTGAATCTTATTCCTGATTTTAATATTATGAATGTCGATGGATCTGGCAAGAAACTGGTTTCCTTTGATGAAAAAACAGTGGATTATGATATTCTGGTTTCCATTCCGACGAATATGGGTGACAGTGTTATCGAGCGTTCCGGGATGGGTGACGAACTCAATTTTGTATCGACCCACAAACACACGCTGCAGTCGAAAACCCATGAAAATGTATTTGTACTGGGTGATGCCACCGATTTACCAAGTTCCAAAGCAGGCTCAGTGGCTCACTTTCAGGCCGAAATCCTGACCGAGAACATCCTGCACTTTATCCGGAATAAACCACTGAAAGAGGGCTTTGACGGGCATGCCAACTGTTTTATCGAATCCGGTTTTGGGAAAGGTTTTTTAATTGATTTCAATTATGATGTCGAACCGGTGGAAGGAAAATTTCCATTGCCGATCATCGGGCCGATGGCATTATTAAAAGAATCACGCATGAATCACTTCGGCAAACTGGCATTTAAATGGATTTACTGGAATGTCCTTCTGCGTGGCTGGCCGATTCCAATGATTACGGCCAAAATGAGTAAACTTGGGAAAAAAATATAAACGAAAAGAAGGAAAATAAAATGGCAAAAAAAAATATCGCTGGAATTGATGTATCGGTTAATGAAGAAGGATATTTAACCGAGCAATCTCAATGGACTCACGAGATCGGTGAAGCCATTGCCAAAGAAGAAGGAATTGATCTGACTGAGCAGCATTGGAAGGTGCTAGAATATTTGCAAAAAGAGGTGAAGGAAAATGGTTCACTGCCTACGATTCGTCGATTGACAAAATCCGGGGTTGTGGATACCAAAACCCTGTATCAGTTATTCCCTAACGGCCCGTTGAAAAAAGCGTCGAAAATTGCAGGCCTGGAAAAACCAGCCAGCTGCGTATAAAGGAGATTAAAATGGCTGATGAAAAGATCAAAAAGGTTTCGATAGTTGTTTCCCGAGGTTCCCTGGAAGGTGTATATCCCGGCCTGATTATGGCCAATGGTGCCCGTATGGAGGGAATGGAAGCAAATCTGTTTTTTACATTTTTCGGCCTGTACGCTGTTCTTGATAAATACATGGACAATATCAAAATTGCCACAGTTGGCAATCCGGCGATGCGGGTTCCCGATGCAAAAGGATTTCCCTTGCCGACCTTACTGGGAGCTCTTCCCGGAATGTCATCATTCGCAACCTGGATGATGAATAAAACCATGGACAAACTGGATATTCCGCCGGTCCGTGAATTTATTGAAATGATCAGTGCTGCCGGTGGAAAACTGTATGCCTGCAAAGCAACGGTGGATATGTTTGATTTGACCATGGACGATTTTTGTCCTGAGGTAGATAAAGTTCTGACGGTGGGTGAATTCTATGAACTTTCCGCAGGATCCCAGATAATTTTTACCTAACAGATATCAGGCCACAGACTGATTGAGTTAACACTTTTATCGGTGTTACTCTCCGACGGTGGGGGCAATGTTCAGACGCCGGAAGTTTGTGGCCTGTATTTTTTTAAACGTTCTGTGGTTTCCCGGACAATAAATATGTAAATTACCGGTCAATAATTGGAGTTTTACCGTTGATTAAACTAAAAAAAGGCCTCGATATTCCGATAAATGGAGAGCCGGAGCAGGCTGTTTATGATGCCAATCCGGTAAAGAAGGTTGCTCTTATTGGACCTGATTATACCGGTATGAAGCCGGATTTGGCGGTTTCTGTTGGTGATATTGTTAAACTGGGACAGTTATTATTTTCCGATAAAAAGAATCCGGTAATTCGCTATACCGCACCCGGAACCGGTAATGTGATTGAAATTAACCGCGGTGAAAAACGAGTATTTTTATC
>CAZAKB010000006.1:9999-26783 GCA_964485475.1 uncultured bacterium | reverse complement strand
CTGGCGAATCTGAAAGTAGAAGAATTCGAAGGTCCCCATCCTGCTGGGAATGTGGGAACGCATATCCATTTTCTGGATCCGGTTTCACGTACAAAAACGGTTTGGCATATCGCTGCGCAGGATGTTATTGCCATTGGACATCTTTTTTTAACTGGTCGGCTTTTAACCGAGCGCATCGTGTCACTGGCGGGGCCGTCAGTAAAAAAACCACGTTTGCTGAAAACAAGAATCGGAGCATCGTTTAATGATTTATTTGATAATGAGCTTAAAGGTAGTAAACATCGGATTATTTCTGGGTCTGTAATTCACGGGCGTCATGGTAAAGAGGCCCTTGCTTTCCTTGGCCGGTATCACCAGCAGATAACCGTGATTCCCGAAGGTGGTAAACGGATGTTTTTTGGCTGGCTCAGCCCTGGGTTAGATCTCTATTCCGTGAAAAATATTGTTATATCCAAGTGGTTTCATTCCAAGAAATTCAATTTTAATACCGATTTGAACGGCGGTGTCCGGGCGATTGTCCCGATTGGCAGTTATGAAAAAGTCATGCCGCTGGATATATTACCAACATTTTTATTGAGAGCTCTGGCGGTTGATGATATTGATGAAGCGGAGAAACTGGGGTGTTTGGAATTAGCAGAAGAAGACCTGGCATTGTGTACCTACGTCTGCCCGTCAAAAATTGAGCACGGTGAGAATTTGCGTCGGGTGTTAACGCTTATTGAGAAGGAAGGCTAGTGAAAGCATTGCGAAAATTCCTGGATAAACAGGCAAGGCATTTTCAAAAAGGTGGAAAATTGGAAAGCCTATATTACCTGTTTGAAGCCATTGATGTTTTGTTTTACACCTCCGGTAAGGTAACCCGCTCAAGTTCCCATATTCGGGACGTAATGGATCTCAAGCGCATGATGATAACGGTCATGGTGGCGTTGGTTCCCGCAGTTGCAATGGCGCTCTATAATACGGGTCTGCAGGCCAATCTGGCAATTGCCGGACTTTCCATGGTTCCGGCAAGCAGTTGGCAACAAAGCGTTATAAGTTGGCTTGGAATTGGCTTCAATCCACAGAATATAGTTGCCAATATAATTCATGGCGCTCTTTATTTTTTTCCGGTTTATATCCTTACACTGGCGGTTGGTGGATTCTGGGAAGTGCTTTTTGCCTGTGTACGGAAACACGAAATCAACGAAGGATTTTTCGTCACGAGTCTTTTATTTCCGATGATTTTACCGCCCACAATTCCTTACTGGCAGGTTGCGCTGGGAATCAGTTTTGGTGTGGTCATCGGGAAAGAGGTTTTTGGTGGCGTTGGAATGAATATCCTGAATCCCGCCTTGGTTGGACGGGCATTTTTGTTTTTTGCTTACCCGGCCCAAATATCGGGCGATAAAGTCTGGGTAGCAGTGGATGGCGTCAGCAGTGCGACGCCACTGGCGCAATTAGCCGACCCTTTACTGCAATTTGGTACAAGCTGGTGGGATGCATTTATCGGTTTTATACCGGGATCAATGGGCGAAACCTCAACACTGGCCTGCCTGATTGGCGCGGTGATTTTAATTTATACCGGGGTTGGCTCCTGGCGGATAATACTGAGTGTGCTTGTTGGGATGCTTGCAACGTCACTGCTTCTCAATGTCATCGGTAGTGACGCGAATCCCATGTTCCAGGTGACACCGGTGTGGCATCTTGTACTGGGCGGATTTGCTTTTGGAACAGTTTTTATGGCAACCGATCCGGTGTCGGCTGCGATGACGGAAAAGGGAAAATATTTATATGGTTTGTTGATTGGATTTCTGGTTGTTTTGATTAGGGTGATTAATCCCGCATTTCCCGAAGGCATGATGCTGGCGATACTGTTCGGAAACGTTTTTGCACCAATCATCGACCGGATTTTTATCAATGCGAATGTCAAAAGGAGGCGGGCCCGCTATGTCAACGGATAGTACGCGTAAAACGGTTTTGGTGGCGTTTGGCGTTTGCCTGGTTTGTTCGGTACTGGTGTCCTCGGCGGCCGTAGGACTGAAAGGTATTCAGAATAAAAACCGGGAGCTGGATAAACTGAAAAATATTCTCAGCGCTGGTAATATTCCCATGGATAATGCCGATATTCGCCAGTTGTTTAATGAAAAGATTGAATCTGATTTAATCGATTTAAATAGCGGAACGGTAGTTTCGAAAAATAATTATACGGACTTACTAAATCCTGAGACCTTCGATATCAAGACAATGGCTAAAAATCCAAAATATAACCGGACTCTCAATGATGGTCAGGACATTGCGCAGATCAAACAGATTCCAAAAAATATGGTAGTCTACTGGGTCAAAGACCAGGGCAATGTTGAAAAAATTATTTTGCCGATTTATGGTAAAGGATTGTGGTCAACAATGTACGGATTTATTGCATTGGACAAAGACTTGGCGACAGTCAAAGGATTTACCTTTTATGAGCATGGCGAGACGCCGGGGTTGGGCGGCGAGGTCGATAATCCCGGCTGGAAAAAGAGTTGGGTTGGTAAGAAAATTATCAATGAGGCAGGGAAATTAGAAATCGAGGTAATTAAGGAAAAAGTCGATCCTACCGATGCCAATTCTGTGTATCAGGTCGATGGTCTTTCGGGTGCGACTATCACTACCCGTGGGGTGAATGCGTTGGTGCGCTTCTGGCTCAGTGAGAACGGTTACGGCCCCTTTCTTGATCGGTTAAAAAGCGGAGAGATGCAATGAGTAAGATGAAAAAAATACTGACGACTCCGGTTTTTAATGAAAATCCAATTGCTTTCCAGATTCTGGGAATCTGTTCAGCGCTGGCAGTCACATCGAAACTGGAAACCTCGATCGTCATGTCGCTGGCGGTGACATTTGTAACAGCTTTCTCAAATCTGTCGGTGAGTTTGATTCGTAAGCATATTCCCAGCAGTATCAGGATTATCGTGGAAATGACGATTATTGCGTCGTTGGTGATTATTGCCGATCAGATCATCAAAGCCTTTGCCTATGATGTCAGTAAGCAATTGTCGGTATACGTTGGATTAATCATCACCAATTGTATTATCATGGGACGCGCCGAAGCGTTTGCCTTGAAAAATCCACCCTGGGCGAGTTTCCTAGACGGTATAGGGAACGGCCTGGGCTATGCGGTAATCCTGCTGACGGTGGGTTTCTTTCGGGAACTGATCGGTTCGGGGAAACTATTGGGATTTCAGGTGTTGCCTGTCTATACCGAAGGTGGTTGGTACGTGCCAAATGGTTTATTTGTTCTGCCACCCAGTGCGTTTTTCCTGATTGGCTTGATAATCTGGGCATTACGAACCTGGAAACCGGAACAGGTACAGGAGGACTAGGCGATGCTGGAACACTATTTAAGTCTGTTTATCAAATCGATATTTATCGAAAATATGGCGCTGGCATTCTTTCTCGGAATGTGCACCTTTCTGGCGGTTTCCAAAAAAGTTGAGACGGCAGTTGGTCTGGGATTGGCCGTGGTTGTGGTTCAGGCGATTACCATGCCGGTGAATAATTTACTGTATCGTTTTGTGATTGCCGACGGAGCACTAGCCTGGGCAGGACTTCCCGATGTGGATTTGAGTTTCCTGGGATTGATCAGTTATATTGGTGTTATTGCGGCAATGGTCCAGATTCTGGAGATGGCTCTGGATAAATTTATGCCGAAGCTCTATCATGCACTGGGAATATTTCTTCCATTAATCACAGTCAACTGTGCGATTCTTGGTGGTTCTTTGTTCATGGTGGAACGCAATTATAACTTTCCTGAAAGTGTGGTGTTTGGACTAGGCTCCGGTGCCGGTTTTGCCTTGGCGATTATCGCCTTAGCCGGGATTCGGGAAAAAATGAAATACAGCAATGTTCCGGCCGGATTGAGAGGACTGGGCATTACATTTATCACAGTAGGACTGATGGCAATTGCTTTTATGTTATTTTCCGGAATTCAACTGTAAGGATCGTTCATGACGGGAGTAAGTCTAATAATTCTGGGTGCCGTAATGTTCACAGTGATCGTACTGGCACTGGTGGCTTTGATTCTCTTTGCCAAATCCAAACTGGTTGCCAGTGGGAATGTCACTATTACGATCAATGACGATCCCGAAAAGTCCATTGAAGTTCCTATCGGAGGAAAGCTGCTGAATGTTCTGGCTGATAATGAAATATTTCTGGCTTCAGCCTGTGGCGGCGGCGGTACCTGTGGATTGTGTAAATGCGTAATCACTGAAGGCGGCGGCCAGCTGTTACCGACTGAAACATCCCTGGTAAACCGCAAGGAAGCCCGCGAAGGCGTCCGTCTGAGTTGCCAGGTAGCCGTCAAAGAAGATTTGAAAATACAGATTCCGCCGGAAGTCTTCGATGTCCGGAAATGGCAATGCACGGTTAAATCCAATCGTGGAGTCGCTACTTATATAAAGGAGTTAATTCTGCAACTGCCAGAAGGTGAAGATGTCAATTTCCGGGCGGGGGGGTATATACAGATCGAAGCCCCTTCGTACAAAGCAAAATTTACGGATTTTGATATTGAGGAAAAGTACCGGGAGGACTGGGATCGCAATAATTTATGGCGGTATGTTTCCGATGTTGACGAGGAAGTTGTTCGGGCGTATTCTATGGCCAACTATCCCGAGGAAAAAGGCATTATTATGCTCAATGTTCGGATTGCCACACCACCGAGGGAAAAACCCGATGCTCCGCCGGGAAAAATGTCATCCTATATTTATAATCTCAAACCCGGTGATAATGTCACCATTTCCGGCCCCTACGGTGAATTCTTTGCACGGGAGACGGATAAAGAGATGATATTTATCGGTGGCGGCGCCGGTATGGCACCCATGCGTTCACATATATTTGACCAATTGAAACGGCTGAACAGCAAACGCAAAATATCCTTCTGGTATGGCGCCCGGAGTCTGCGGGAAGTTTTTTATGCCGAAGAGTTTGATAAACTCGAAAAAAAGCATGACAATTTCACCTGGAACTTGGCGTTGTCTGAGCCTTTGAATGAAGACTGCTGGACCGGGAAATGCGGATTTATCCATCATGTACTGCTTGATTCCTATCTCAAGAATCATCCCGCACCCGAAGATTGTGAATATTATATTTGTGGCCCGCCACTGATGAATGAGGCCGTGATCCATATGCTGGATAATCTCGGTGTGGAACCGGAAAATATCATGTTTGATGATTTCGGTTAAACCAAGAAAAAGCGAGGTAAAGGATGAAGTTTGCAGAAGATATTTTAAATGAAAAAGACCGCCCGATGATCTCTGTGCAGCAGGACGTTACTCTCATGTATACATTAAACACGATGGTCAAGAATAACATTGGTGCTATCGTGATTAAGGATGGTGACAAGGTAATCGGGATTTTTACCGAGCGAGATATACTCAAACTTTCTGTTAAGAAAAGGGTGGGTCCTGAAAAAATCTTGATCAAGGATGTAATGACGACAAATTTGTTCAGCGCACCTTTCAACGATCCGATTTATATGCTTTTGGATAAAATTCTGGGCAAACGGATTCGCCATATTTTTATTGAAAAAGAGGGTGAGTACATTGGTATTTTGTCAGCGGGCGATGTTACCAAGGCCTGTCTGAATGAACGAACCCGGGAAATGGAATCTGTGGGCTGGGATTATTACGAAAACTGGCGCTGGAAACCGAAAAAGAAATCCTGAAATTATGTTAAAAATACTTGGTTTGACGATTGTTGTAATGCTGGTGTTTACTGTTGTAATGATGGTAGTATTTTTTGCTAAAAAAGATCGGCAGAAATCCGGTGGCTGTTGTGGTGGTGATGCGTGCTCTGCACATGAACACGGCGACTCCGGATGCAACTGTAATTAACCATTTATTCCAAATTCAGAGTATATTGCAATATATATTGGTATTTGTGCTTTCAATAATGTTAGTAATGCCTGTTATCTAAAGTCCTTGCGTAGGGAATAAATTAAAATTATATTCAAGTAAATGAATTAAACATTACAATTGAAGAAAGAGATTAAATCTTTAAAGTCAAAATTGAATGATCATACTATCGTTGAATTAAGAAATATTTCTTTTAAAGAAGCAAGAGATGAAAAAAAAATGGGTTTCTTCTAGAAAAGATAATTGGTACTATAGTGATATTGTTGAGGAACTTGGTATAGATCTTGAAATTGTATTGCAAGTTGTTGATGACTTGATAAAAGATGGAATAAGAATAGTTGAGCAAGAGTAAAATTACTTTTGGTATAAATCAAGGTGACAAATTAATCGGTGAGAGAATTACTGTTCAAGCAAGAGATATATCAAAAGCGACTATTATTAATAGTAGTGGTACTCACAAAGCTCAACAAGTTGTTGCCCGAAATAATGCTATAGCAATTTTAGATAGACCAAAACGCACTATTCTTGAAAAGAAATAATAAAATTAATTCATTATAAATATTAGATATCTTACTTGTCCCGGTGCACCGTATCCGTTGAAAATGCTGGCAGACAAACAGCAAAATATTCAGCGCCTTCCGGCTCGGGACTACAGTACTGTACCCATTCGCCAGCCTTAATTATAATTGCTTGATCAGCGTGAATATCGTTGATTTTGCCGGTGGTTTTAACTCGCAACATTCCTTTTAATACAATGGTATATTCGTCGAACTCCGGTGTCTGGCCCGGTTCGATCCAACCGGCCGGACTTTTCATCCGGGCAACGCTAACGGTTTTGGTATTACTGTTAACACGTCCAAAGTACTCTTCGATAATTTTGGGCTTATTTCCGGCGGATTTAATGATTGACGGTTTTTCAATGATGATTGGCATAATTGGTCCTCATTAATTGATTATAAAGTGACGATGAACCGGTATCCAGAATCTCACGGATGACTTTGGCTATGGTTGGTCCGATGCCTTTCAGGTGACGAAGATTCCACTTCATTGAAGAAATCGGTTCATCAATCTGGGAAATTACATAAGCAGCATACCCGTAGGAAGAGCGATTACCGGATATCTTCAGGAAATAATCGATATGATCCAGTATTACCACAACCCGATCATTTTCATCCACAATATCCTGAAACAAATTCAGAGGCATCCGGATAGGCATATTGTAATGATTTGCAATTATCTTAAAGGCAGTATGAATTGCACTGTTATATTCACTCGTTGCCTGGCCCCATTTGTCACTTTTGTAGATTTGGTCGTAAGAACCTGTGAGCTCCGGATATTGTCGCCGTATTAGATTGAGATAGTAGTCTTTCTGACGCCCTTCTTTAAGGGTCATTCCACTAAAAATAATAAAATCCACTCCGGCTTCTTTACCTTTTTTAATTGACTCTTCCAACATTTCCCGAGTATCTGAGATAAATGGAATTACCGGCATTAGGTACATCCCGCAGGCAATGCCTTCGTTTTTAAAAAAGCGAATAGCTTCCAGTCTTTCGCTAGGAGGAGGACAACCCGGTTCAAATGTTGCACTGAGTTTATCACGAACCGATGAAAAACTGAAACTGACAATTGCCCGGTTTTCAGCATGGATGGCTTTAATTATATCAATATCACGCTTTACCAGAACCGATTTTGTTAAAATGTGCACCGGGTGCTTGAAATGTTTTATTAATTCTAAAACCTGCCGTGTGATTTCGTATTTATTCTCGATTGGCTGATAGACATCCCCGACGCCGCCACCGAGCATGATGTAACCCGGTTTCATGGGTTTGCGCTTTCGGCCGGGATCGAGCTCTTGCCGCAGGAGTTCAACCGCATTGGTTTTAACCGACACTTCAGTCCCGAAATCCCCACCAACAAAGTAGTTTTCGGCACGACCATCGCAGTAGGTGCAATTATGGGAACAGCCTCGGTAGAGATTCATGGTGTAATTCGCCAGGAACCACGAATCGATTCGCTTTTGTTTCCGTAAGATGGATTTGGCATTGATTTCAGTGATTTTCATTTTATCCATTTACAACATTAACTGGTTCGCCATTTAGAAAAGCGCGAATGTTATGAACAACGGTGTCCATTAATCGCTGACGGGCAGCTTTTGTTGCCCAGGCAATATGGGGTGTGATATAGCAATTTTGAGCGGACAGCAAAGGGTTATCCGGGTTTGGAGGTTCAGTGGAGAGTACATCCAACCCGGCACTGGCAATTTGTCCGGAGTTTAGTGCATTCGCCAAGTCCTGTTCATTAATTAATTGGCCGCGACTGGTGTTGATTAGAAAGGCCGTCGGTTTCATCATATTCAGGTGATTTTTATCAATCAATTGCTTGGTCTCAGGAGTCAGCGGGCAATGGAGTGTGACGATATCACTTTTTTGAAAAAGTGTATTCAACGCCACTTTTGTAAAATTTATTGATAGTTCAGAATATTCACTAATATCGTAATACATAATATGCATTCCAAATTTTTCTACGATTTTTGCAATCGCTTGCCCAATTTGACCAAAACCAATAATACCTAATGTTAAATTTTGGAGTTCGACTAACGGAAAATTCCAGTAACAGAAATCCTCTGAGCCGATCCATTCACCGTTTCTCACCGAGCTTGAATGCTCGGCGACATGGTGACAGAGATTGAGAATATGGGCAAACGTCATCTGGGCAACGGATAACGTACTGTAAGCCGGGACATTAGTCACAGGAATTGAGCGCCGGGCGGCAGCGTCAATATCCACAACGTTATATCCGGTGGAACTGAGCCCGATATATTTCAGTTTTGGTAATTGAGCGATTTCTTTGGTCCCGATAACGACTTTATTCGTAATCAAAATTTCGGCGTCTTTGGCCCGCTTAAAGACATTATCCGGCGATGTCCGGTCGTAAATCCGGCAATTGCCCAGTTTTTCAAGTTCCGCCCAGCTCAGATCGCCGGGATTCATGGTATAGCCATCGAGTATAACAATGTTTATTGGTTTGATCTTCAATTTTCAATTCCTAACCAAACTTTATAGTACCGTTCTTGATCGGGAGTCATATCCTTCCTGATCAGGATTTTATTGTTAGTGGTTTTTTCTGCGTATTTAATTAAAGCAGGAATAGTAATCTCCCTGCCATCTCGTTTTACCGGAATATTGATCAAAGAATCTTCGGGAAGATAATGCCCGGTTTCATCTTTGAAATAGTCATAAAAGATATTTCGGTTAACGACATCACCTTTTTGAAATCCGATAAATTCACCTTTTTTGACTTTTTTAATGATTACACTTTCTGCGATACCCGTTCGACTATATTTGACTTTGTTTTCCTTAATCGGGTACAGCGGCCGGTTTTCATCAATGGATTGGTGATATTCTATTCCAACAGTGTTGAAAATTTCAGGATAGGGAATATCTTCGCGGCCATCGATATAATTGTCAAAAAAGGATTTCAGATCCGGATGGACACAGGCGACAAATTCATTAAAGAATGATTCCTCGTCAAAAGGATGATCTTTGGTATATTTTTCCATCAGTTCCAAAATTACATCAAGGAGAGTTTTTTCACCATCAGTGAGGCGGATGATTTCAATGTCCAGTAGCATCGCCAGCATAGCGCCGCGCTGATACACCTGCATATATTGACGCTTATATTTTTTTTCTAAGACATTGCTGCTCATTTCCGTAAACGACATTTCATTATTCGGGAATTTTTTTCCCCGGATAAGTTTCCGGCGCATGTTTTTTATGAGAAATTCCTTTGGACTTATCAGGTTTCCATAGACCATTACCAAATTGGCAAAATATTCGGTGACACCTTCATAAAGCCAGAGGTGCTTTGACATAGTCGGGTCGATATAATTGAAATTATCGATGTACTGACTGTGCAGATTCAGCGGAGTGATAATGTGGAAAAACTCATGGACTGACATGCCGGCGATCATTTCCATTGTTTGGTCTAAATAAGCATCTCCAACATCGATGGAATATCCGAATGTTGAATTATTGTGTTCAAGGGCGCCTCCAATCGGCACACCATTTTTCAATATATAACCGATTACTCGCAGTATTTTAAAATGATTACTTTGGATTATTTCACCCAGTTTTTCGGCATCTTTAAAATAGTAGATAAAGGCATAGTTATCGGCCGGAAGCGAATCGAGGAAAGTTCCAATTGCTTCCATGGACGGATTGATACTTTTATGAACTATTTCTGCATAGGAGTTCGATTTGGTATTGTGATAAGTGCCAATCAATACGTCGGTATTGCGGACATAAAATCGGACAGTATCCGGCGGTGCAAACATAATCGGGCAATCGGCCAGATGGTGATAACTATCGGCATGAAATTGGACCTGTTCGTCACTGATCATGGTTTGTGGCAAGGCAGAGACGCCATAAAGATCGGTCGGTTTTGTAAAACTGATATTCGTCGGACAATCTGCAAAATTCTCGAAATATCCGAATACGGCGAAGGGGTTAATAACAAAGTTAGCACCTTCGTCAAAATTTGTCCCCTCCATGGGAAAAATGCGGATTAATCCAAAAGGCATATCCCAGGTATCACTGACTGAGTATTTAATCGTGTGTAGCCGGGACGCATTTGAAATGATATAGCTATTTTTGCCATCTTTTTTACAATGTAGTTTATTTCCATCTTTATCAAAGGCCTGGAACTTGTGGATAAACCGACCAAAATTGGAAATTTCATAAGTACCGGGAACGACTTTTGGAAAATGATAAACCATCTGATCTCCGGCGAAATCCTGGCAGTTCAAAGTAACCTCAATGCGGTCGTGTTGAACATTATTGAGATCAACATCATAGCGATATAGCGGTTGAGATAGACTGGATGAATAATTTATCATCAGTAAAATACTGACCAGTGTCGATTTAATTGAAAAGGAAATTGTTCGTTTTCTTTGCATAAATTGTTGTCCTTTGGGGATAATTAACATGTTGATATATTAATATTTAATTGTTTAAAGCTGCAATGAGGAAATTTTACTTTAGCAGTATACCTTATTTTTCGATCTGACGTTCAGCCACAAAGCCCAAAAAGTCAAAACCAGAAGTATCCAGTAAATCCCTATGGAATATAATTATGACTTCATGATGGAATCTGGGCAGGTGTATTTCGGAGCGTCGTACAGTTGCTTTTCCGATACTAGGTTCGTAACTTCAATCACATTGAATACCTACTCTTAATTGGATATTATTTAATTGCCTGAATTAAAACCGGAAATACATTCGCTAAGTTTACTCATCGTTGATGATGATGTCGACGTGAGGAATACCATTAGTAAATTCCTGGAAGAGGATAAATTCACAATTTATCAGGCGAAAAATCCTTCTGATATGTTTGGAATACTGGAAAAAAAGCCGATTGATATAATTATTCTGGATGTTCAGTTGCCCGAGATCAGTGGCATTGAAGCGCTTAAAATAGTGAAAGATAATCATCCGGAAATTGAAGTCATCATGATTACCGGGCATGGTGATATGGACACCGTTATTGAAGCCATGCACTTAAATGCGTTTGATTTTTTTAGAAAACCCTTTGACCTGTTTTTATTGAAAAACTCTATTAATAGAACGACAAAGTATGTGGAGTTGAAGCATAAACTGAAAAAGGTCGAAAAAACGTACTCGCTGCTTTCAAAAAATCTCGAAAGTAGAATTGGTTCAGAAATTATTGGCGAAAGCAATGCGATTAAGGCAGTCGTTGAATTAAGCATGAAGGCAGCCCAGTCGATGAATACGACAGTCCTGATTACGGGCGGCAGTGGGACTGGTAAAGAATTAATTGCCCACGCCATTCATCATGCCGGTCCGCGGAAACATGAAAGTTTTGTAGTTGTTAATGCGGCTGCAATTCCGGGCAGTTTGCTTGAGAGTGAATTTTTCGGGCATGTTAAAGGGGCCTTTACCGGGGCTATTGAAGATAAAATGGGTTATTTCGAAGCCGCAAATGGTGGAACTCTATTCCTTGATGAAATCGGAGATATGCCGCTGGAATTACAAGGAAAAATCCTGAGGGTTCTTGAGACGAAGAAGGTTAAGCGCGTCGGATCGAGCATCGAATTACCCTTTGATGTCCGTTTTATTTCTGCTACCAATCAGAACCTGGGTGAAAAAGTTAAAAAGAAAGAATTCCGGCTGGATTTGTACTATCGCCTGAACACTGTGGAAATTGAAATTCCGTCTCTCACGGAAAGACCCGAAGATATTCCGCTGTTAGTGGAGTATTTTATTGTACGATTTGCAAAGGAATTAAAGAAGCCGGTCCGGCGTATATCCGATAATGTCATGAATTTGCTGAAAGTATACAAATTTCCAGGCAATGTCAGAGAACTGCGGAATATTATTGAGCAGGCCATTATTTTATGTGAATCCGATATCCTGACGATTTCGGAGTTTCCGCTACTTCAGAAACTATCCAATGAACTCTCCTCTGAGACATCGAGTGCTGATTGGCAAACCTTCACCCCGCGATTTGATCTGCCGGAAATTGAAAAACAAATAATCCGCGCTGCATTGGAAAAATCCAACTACAACAAGACCCTGGCCGCCAAACTCCTGAATTTGTCCTGGACAACACTCGACCGGCGAATAAAAAAACACAACCTTTAAACCTGATAAAAATAACTAGCGTCTCTCCTATTATGGAGGTATTGCACTTATTACTCTCCGTTATCGGAGATAAAGTAGAATTTGCGACGAGGAACATTAATTAAAATAACCTAAAATGATTTCCCTGTTTTCCGTCGACAATATCCAAAAAATTATAGGGGAAATGCCGGCATTGGCATCTATGGCATAGTGTTTGACTTTAGATAATGGATGTACAGCCGGAATTGACATTTGTTCATCGGCCCATTGAATTGAAAAAAATTAAAGGGAGACATATTTTGAAACAATTAACTCTAAGATCTATTGCACTTTGGATTAGTGTCATATTCGTTTTCAGTGCTTTAAATGCACAGGAATCGGTTGCTCTGTTTCATGGCAATAAAGTAGTCGAAAGAAGTATTATCGTCATTACTGAAAAGACGGGCTTATCCAAAAACACGACAAATTCCATGAAAACTCTGGCGTCTCAAATCGCCGATGATGTGAAGTCGATTATTCCACAGCGTGGCACGGAAGAGTGGATCGTGTCTGGTGACATGGATGCGGCGTTGGAACGGCTGAATGCCATCCCTGGCGTTACCGCTTTTCCGAATTATGTCTACGATCTCGAACCAACGGGCAAAATCATCAAATCTGTTGATGGTATTCCCGCCGACCCCTACTTCTCGTACCAGTGGGCATTGAATAATGACGGAGCCGCAGAAGACAGCCTGAAATCGTTTTTTGGGTTGTCAGAGTTAGAAACATCTGTGGCTGGTGCTGACATAGATATGATCCGGGCGTGGAAAGCGATGGAAGGCAAAACCATAGATACGGTTTTGGTGGTTGTTTTTGATACGGGTATCGATTACAATCATCCTGATCTACAGGGAAAACTGTGGATGAATCCCAATGAAATTCCTGATAATGGTGTCGATGATGATGATAACGGCTTTATCGATGATTATTATGGATATGATGCTGCCGATGACGATTCCGATCCTATGGACATCCATGGACATGGAACAGGCGTTTCAGGGATTATTGCTGCTACCATTGACACGATTGGTATGTCGGGGATTGCGCCCAACGTAAAGTTGATTGCTGTCAAAGTCGAGACGGATGCCGGTTCTTTTGCTACTATCGGAATTTTGAGAGGATTTTACTATGTCAGCGTTCTCCAAAAACAACTGATCGAATCCGGTTCAAATACCCGGATCGTTGCCATTAATCATAGCTGGGGTGGGTATCATACTTTTAGTGAAAATAATATGAGAGTGTTGGAGGTTACGAAAAACTATGCCCTGGAGCATTCCCAGTTAGGAATCGCCTGGTTGTGTTCAGCCGGTAATGGCTATGTCGAACATGATGAAGATTTATTATATCGTTATCCATCGACGATTCAGGTGCCAAATATAATTGCTATCGGGGCAACCGATTATACAGATAATATTGTCAATATCTGGTGGGGTTCCGATCATGGCATGGCATCGGTAGATGTCGGGGCTCCGGGGCTTCAGGTGTTGTCTACTGCTCCCGGCGGATATCAGGAATTTGGGGGCACCAGCGGCGCAACTCCTCATGTAGTGGGTGTATTTGCAGCAGCCAAAGGCCTCTATCCGACTGAATCCTACAATGATATTTTTATTCGTCTTATGGCCGGCGCGGACCGCAATGCCAATTACGACGGATTCTGGATGACGGAAGCCCGGCTGAATGCCCTGAATACGATTCAGCCCGATAGTATAGGCTTGTCGATTACATACAATGTTAGTGAATTATTACTTCTTTGCAAACCCGAAGATGGTGAAGCGGTTGGAAACGCCGGGTTCGTCAATGGTACAACTTCCGGTATGTCACTGTCTTCTGTTACCCTGAGCTATAGTGACGGGGCAAACGAAAGCCGGACAATTGATATCAGTGGTAAAAACCTCACAGTCGAGCCGAATGGTGCGTTTGGTGTGGCCGTTACCATTTCCCTGGATGAAATTCTGGCTGGTGATAACGGTTACTCCCGCAGCGGAACGATTGAATTTGCGGGCGTTGGCTCTATTCCCTTTGAAGTAACGGTCAAGAGATATCCGAGTATTTCCGTTAGTCCTGAATTTACTATGTTGCCGCCGGTTGCCTGGGGTGAAACGGTGAATTCGGAATTCACGATCAGTAATTCCGGAGACATAGATCTCGAGTTTAATATTGTACCGGTTATCTCTTTTGCCAGCCGGGACCCATTTTTAATATCATCATTACTCAACAAAGCACCAGCGGCCATGAGTGAAAAATCGAAACAGCCCCGGGACTTCGAAAAAGTTATTGCATTAGATAATCAGATCATTTCTGAGGCATTTAGAAATTCCGAGCGTCCGATGATTACACTTGACATTCCCGAACCAGAGGCTGACCCATTCATGATGTACTGGAGCGATTCGCTGAACGATGCTTCTCAAGTAGCGAAAGATTGGGATTTTTATAACTGGACTGACGTTGATAACTGGGAACTGGTTGATATAGATACATCAGAATCTGTAGATAATGTTTTCCTGGCTGGTGATTTGAATAATGGTTACCAAAACAACCTAAGTATGGCGGCAATTAGTCCGTGGTTTAATTTTAGGTCAATTATTGAATCCACCGAAAAAATCCCGGTTTATCTCCAATTTGATTATGCGACTGAATTGGAAGAAGACCAGGATTATTTTTTCATTACGATGCGTAACCAGGATTATTCTATAATCAATGCGATCGCTTCTACTAGCTGGGATTTAAGCAGTAATACCGACAGTGCAACAACGGTCATTGTCGATATTTCGACCTGGTTGGAAGACCTTGTTTACGCGGATTCAGTGACCTTCTGGTTCCAGATACGTACGGATGAGAGCAACAGCGCCGGTTTTGGTGCTCTGTTCGACAATGTGTCCTTGTGGCTTGGCGAATCGCCGTTGGTGTATGAGGATGCTTCCGGGAATGGTGTGTTGGACGATGTTGTGGCGCCGGGTCAGGATTTCCCTATCTCTATGACACTCAACACCGCCGCATTTCCGGAAGGAGAGATTGACGTTGCTTCGTTTATTTTTTCCAATGATCCTCGTTCTTCCATCAGTTTGTCATTATTAGTTGCTTCCACTGAGTATGGAAATGGCACCGTGTCACCGGAATATACATTTATTGACAGTGTATATCGTGGGGAAGAACTGAGAGGCGAGTTCAGCATCACAAACGACGGACACGTGGACATAGAATATTTGACTATATCTTTCATGGATTATCAGCCACCAGGGCAGATCTTGAAAATCAACCTTCCGCTCCCCCAAAAGAGTGACACAGAAAAACAGGAATTGAGTGTCGATAAGGCAACGCGTTCTGATCAGTTTAAAACGCGTCTCACGACTCTTAAAAACCGGCCGATAGCTGATGTAAACAGTCAAAGAGCGACATCGACATTATTGGTCCCCAAAAGTGAGGTGCGACTATCCGGCCCCTGGTCCTGGATGGAATCTTTTGACGGATCAGCAGAATTTCCCGAGGGCTGGACGGCCAACGATTACACGTATGGATTGGGTGGTAACTGGGCGATTGATTCCGTTGAGATTGATTCAGCAACGATGACTAATGTAGCCCTGTTTGGTGATTTGACAACGTTGACATATTATAATAATTCCGAATGTGAGTTAGAGTCACCATGGATTCCCATATTGGCATCGGACAGTACCGAAGTCATTCTTGAATTTGATTACAGTACGATGTTGGAATTGGGTTGGGACTGGTTTGATGTATGGGTTGTCTGGCGTCAACCCGGTGATGAAACCGGGGAGACTTGGCGCGAGATGCCAATTGCTTCAAATGATCCTGACTGGGATGATGTTCCCACACTCAGTACCGATCCCGAACGACATACATTTTCAACATCCTTGCCAACAAGTGTGAAGGGCAAAGAGATGCTGCTGGCATTTTATATCTATACTGATGGAAGTGTCAATTCCGGATATATCCTTCTTGATAATGTCAAACTTTACCAGAAGGAACTGGAAAGTTTCATCACGAACCCCAACGGTGAACTAGCTCAGGGTGAGTCGGTTACACTGCAAATGGCATTTAAAAATACCAGTGATATGCAGCCCGGTGATTACAATATCACTACTATTATCGGGTACTTTTACGAGTATGATTCTTTATATGCCAGTACTTTTGATATGCCCAGTAATATTTTAATAGGAATAAACGCAACGGAATTCACGATCCTGAATCATGAACCGGAGATTAATCCCGATACACTCTTTAC
>CAZAKB010000006.1:7717-9899 GCA_964485475.1 uncultured bacterium | reverse complement strand
CAGTTCATTCGGTCAGCTCAGCACGTGTTTCCGATCAATGAAGATGATTCGCTGACAATTGATATGATGCGGCTGGCAGCTGGTTTGTCAACTGATGGCATTGATCTGAGCTGGAAATCCGGCGCCAACGTCAGCCTGAGCAAAGATAATGAATCCTCACTGTTGACGATTGTACCGGCCGCGGACTTTTTTGGCACGGCTACGGCGCTTCTGTACCTGGAAGATGCCGGAGAGGTGATTGATTCCACGCTGATCCAGTTTGTTGTAAATTCCGTGAATGATATGCCGGTGGCAGCATTGAGTATGAATGTGACTGCTAACCAGGTCAGTTTTACTGATTTGTCTCATGACCGCAGGGATAAAGATGGCGGAATCGTTGCCTGGCAATGGAACTTTGGTGATGCACTGACTTCCGAAGAACAAAACCCGGTACATGTCTATGCAGATTCCGGTAGCTTTCTGGTTTCCCTGATGGTAACTGATAATGCCGGCGCGATTTCCAGCGTCGAAGTGACAGTTCAAATTGCTGCCTTTGTCGGACTGGCAGATGGAGACAGGGCAATTCCGGAAAAATTCCAAATACACCAGAACTATCCGAATCCCTTTAATCCAACGACGATGATCAATTATGATATTCCCAAAGAGTCTTTAGTTCGGATTGACCTATATGACCTCAGTGGGCGCCTGATAAATACCTTTATTAATGAAAAACAGCAAGCTGGATTTTACTCAATTCATTGGGATGCTTCCCGTTACAGCTCCGGTGTTTATATCTACCGGATTCAAGCGGGTGGATTTTCAGCTGTAAAGAAGTGTATTTTAATGAAATAACCCTGGGATTTTAGTGTTAAAGATCCTAACCAAATGGAGTATAGTTTGAAACATATACGTATTTTTGTCATTGGAATAGTATTATGCACACTGTTCTTATCGTGTTCTGAAGAAACGTTACTGTTGTTTTCCGACCAAGATGAAATCCCGGTTGGAGCGCTCCTGTCTTTGACCGGTTCCTGGGTATCACTGGGGGAATCCTCCAAAGAAGCTCTGGAATATGGCATTACGGAAATCAATACATATATGGAAGAATTGGGGTATTCTACCCGCTTTAAACTGTACATCGAGGATACTCAAACCGATCCGGATATTGCTTTGCAAAAATTGCAGTCCTTGCATGCCCGCGAAATCAAAGCAGTCATCGGACCACAAGCCAGTTCCGAAGTAAGTGCCTGCAAAAACTACGCGGACAATAACGATATTCTCCTAATTAGTCATTCGAGTACAGCCCATTCACTGGCAGTGGAGAATGATAATATCTTCCGGTTCTGTTCTGACGACCAGCATGAAGGGAAAGCTGTGGCTCAGCTAATGTGGGACGATGGTATCCGGGCTGTTGTTCCGATCTGGCGAAATGACGCAGGAAATAGTGGCCTGCACACTGCCACAAAAACCAATATTGAGAGCCTCGGCGGAACTGTTTATAGCGGTAGTATGTACGCGGCCACCACGATTGATTTTAGTAATAACATTACGATCCTGAAAACTCAACTGACCGCAGCCACTAACCAGTATGGAAAAGAACAGGTCGCTGTATATATTGCGGCTTTCGATGAAGTCGTTACTCTGTTTAATCAGATAGATAACGATTCAATTTTAAGCTCTGTGCAGTGGTACGGTAGTGATGGTGTGGCACTCAGTCAGGGAATCATCAGCGATGCGCAGGCTGCCCAGTTTGCCGTTTCGGTGGGGTACCCGAATCCGATCTATGGTTTTGATCAGGATGCTCTTGATAAATATGAACCCATCGTTGACATTATCACAGCAAAAATCAACCGGCAGCCGGATGCATTTACGTTGGCCGCTTACGATGCACTCTGGGTATTGGCCCGAACCTATATTGATTCCGAAATCAGTGATGACTTCAGCATTTTCAAGAAATCATTTATTAAAAATGCAGCATCTTATTTTGGAGCAACGGGCTGGACAATTTTGAATGAAGCAGGGGATCGAAAGTATGGGAACTATGATTTCTGGTCTGTTGATGACACGGGCGGCACCTATTTATGGAAGTTGGTTGCTACCTATCAATTCGAATCTGGCAGTAACGGGAATCTGATCCATTTCAATTAAGGATATGCATATTATGCTTCCGGAAAATGGTCCGGAAGCATGTCACTTGCGCACC
>CAZAKB010000006.1:5075-7617 GCA_964485475.1 uncultured bacterium | reverse complement strand
ATCGACGATCTTAACCGCTTCATTCGCATCGCGGCCATAGCCGTGAGCGCCGATGGAGTCTGCATATTTCTGAGTGACGGGCGCGCCGCCGATGATGACTTTTATATCAGCATTGTTCTTGAAATGATTAACTACCTGTTCCATGTATGTCATGGTTGTGGTGAGTAGGGCGCTGCACATAACGATTTGAGCACCGGCCAACACCGCCTCATCGTATTTTTCAATTCCGCAGTTTGTTCCCATGTCAATCACATCATAACCGGCACCTTTTAACATGATCGCGACCAGGTTTTTGCCGATATCATGCAAGTCACCTTTAACGGTTCCGACGGCGATTGTCCCAAGAGATTTGTGATTGTTTTGTGCTAAAATCGGTTCGATTAATGTCAAACCGGCCTGCATGGCACGGGCGGCGATCAGCATTTCCGGTACATAAATTTCGTTACGAGAAAAGCGCTGACCCATCTCACGCATTGCTGGAATCATCGATTCGTCAAGCAATTCATTAACGTCCTGATTCTGATTAATTGCAGTCTGAAAAATAGCCTGAACAGTGTTTCGGTCACCCTTTAAAATCGCGTTATACAGTTCTTCATTTTTTGCCATATGTTCTCCTAAGTACTATTATTTGGTTGATAAATTCAAAGCAAGTTTAAATTTTCAAAATGCTCGACGATTTTCCTGTGGTTTTCTCCATTGACAATCACTGATATGCTGGTTTCATGAACAGATTGCGGTGCCGGTGTCAGTTCCCAGCCGGAATCCGAATAGTCAATATAGTAAAACTCATTGTTTGTGGCAATAAAACCCTTTAGTCTGTAAATATCATCGGCGACCGGACTTATGGCGGTTTTTAATTGATCGACAGTTACCGTTTTATTCCGGAGCAACAGGATACAGTAGTGCGGATCACGACAGAGTGCGTATTCGCCGGAAAGATCTGTGGATTTTGAAATGATTGTAAGGATATCTGAATCTATTTTACAGTAACTTGTCCGGAGGATTTGGGCGTTGGAATTTATTTCCTGGACAGTTTTTGCGGTATGGTCAGTTAGTGATTGATTGGCCAGGTCTGTTTTATTAATGATGACCAGATCGGCTGCTTCGATCTGAGAGCGAATATTTGGCAATGTGTGCAATAATTTTGGAAAGCTCAGTGGGTCGATCACTGAAATAACCGATTGTAACTGATAGATCTCACTCAAATGAGTTTCTTTCAGCATTTTTCGGATGACTTTTGGATCGGCGATACCGCTGGCTTCGATGACGACTCCTTCAACATTACTGAAGTGCTTGGGGATATTGCTGAGTTGACTGACAAATTGAGTGACCAGGCATTTGCAAAAAATACTGCCGCCAGGAATCGTAATTGTGTCGGCATCTTCATTATTGATGAGAACACCGTCGACATCGTTGGGGGAAAACTCATTGACCAGGTATACAAATTTTCGATCACGATTTTGTTCGATAATCTGTTTAAGCAATGTCGTCTTGCCACTTCCAAGAAATCCGGTAACCAGAGTAATCGGGATCATCCAGCCACTGTCTGCAATAATTTATCTTTTTGGCGGGCGCGGTTATGAATAGCCGCCTGCAGAGTGGGTTTATCCGGAATAATCGATATGAATGTGATTTTCCCGTCAATGCAGATTGTCGGCAGGCTCGAAACACCCAATTTGCACATCATTCCTATTCCGTCTTGATTCTTTATCTTATGTTCCCGGATAACGGTTTTAATCGACAGATCTGCAACAGCCTTTTGTGCCGCTTCCAGCATATACTGACAGGGAGCACAGGAACTGGAATCCAGAGTGATAATGTCCAGAATGATTTCAGCGCTGTTATCATAGTCCGGCAGTTGAATATAGTCAAAGTTGAATTCTTTCGCCGCTAAGGTTTTTTTGGCTATTTCCCGTTTGTAATCATCATGAACCATTTCTGAAACAGCTTGGATGTTTTCCTCGGGAACATTATAGGGAATGTCGCATCCGGGTGCCAGAATAAAACCGGTTGTGCCACCTTCATCAATGTTGCGAATGGCTTCAATTCGGCAATCATCTTCATCGCCGAGCAAGAGTGCCACTGTCAGTTTTAAATTTCCGCCGAAGGATTTGTTATATTTTTCTGCCAGACCTTTGAGTTTAGGGATGGAAATCTGTTCATCGACTGAAATATTATCGCAGTGAGTTTCACACATGCACTCCAGGTTTCGATCTACATCACCACATACAAAGATTGATGATAAGGCATTACACTGGCGAATATGGTCAAATATCGGGTTGATGGCCGGTGTTACGAATTCACGAAAGTGCTCCGGAGAAATCTGGCTGGTCATGGGATCGACCACAGCGATAATATCTACGCCATTATTAAGATAAAAATCACTGGTCTTCTTGGCAATATCAGAACAAAAGTCTAAAAGTGATTTAATAGCATTTGGGTCATCATACATTTGCAGGAATATTTCATTTCCCAGTAAATGCAATGCAAGCGTAAAAGGCCCGCAAATCAGACCATACAATGCAATATCATCTCCAATATC